>JAFEES010000219.1 GCA_018240995.1 Pseudomonadota bacterium
CCTGTTCCGCGACGAAGAACTGGAGCGCGCGCTGGATGACATCTACCAGCGCCCCTTGCTGGAAACGGCCGCCGACCTGCTGAACCGCCTGATGCGCAGCGGCGTAAACGACACCGAGCTGGCCGAGGCCGTGAAATCGCTGCGCGAGGAAGGGCGCCTGACCTACGCCGAAGACGACGCCGCCCTGCGCGAGCCGCGCGTGGTGTGCTCGATGGGACTGATTGGCGGGCCGCAGTCATGAGCCCGCGCATTCCCCCACACGAAAGCCTGGAAGTCGAATTCAAGAGTGACCGCGACGCACTCGGCGACGACGAACTGGTCGAAGCCCTGGTATGCCTCGCCAACGCACAAGGCGGCTGCCTGTACCTAGGCGTGGAAAACGACGGCACCGTGACCGGACTGCACCCTAGCCGTCCGCAGCACATCGGCGGCCTGGCCGCCATGGTGGCCAACCGCACGGCGCCCAGTCTGGAGGTGCGCGCCGACATCCTCGAACACCAGGGCCTGCGCGTGGCGGCCATTGCCGTCCCCCGCAGCGCCGCCATCGTTGCGCGCAGCGACGGCCTGGTCAAACGCCGGCGCATCGACAGCCATGGCCAGCCCGAGTGCGTGCCCTTCTTGCCCCATGAATACGCCAGCCGCCGGGCCGACTTCCGGCTCATCGACATGTCCGCCGAAGTGGTGGCCGACGCCACCCTGGCCGACTTCGACCCGCTGCAGCGCGAACGCCTGCGCGCCGTCATCGCCAACAACCCGCGCAGCGACAAGTCCCTGGCGGGCCTGAGCGACGAGCAGATCGACGGCGCGCTGTCACTCACCACCACCCGCGACGGGCAGAGAAGACCCACCCTGCTCGGCCTCTTGCTAATTGGCCGCACCAATAGCCTGCGCCAGCTCGTGCCCACGCACGAGGTGCTGTTCCAGGTGATGGACGGCACGCGGGTCAAGGTCAACGAAGGCTCGCGCGCCGCGCTGATCGAGATCGTCGAATGGTTGGATCTGCTCTCGCGCGGCGTCAACACCGAGCAGGAATTCAACGAAGGCCTGTTTCGCATCGGCATCGCCCGGGTCGAGGTCGATGCCCTGCGCGAAGCCATCAACAACGCGCTGGTGCACCGCGACTACGCCCGCCGGGGCCCCGTGCGGGTGTGCTGGCACGGGGACGAACTCACCATCAGCAACCCCGGTGGTTTCGTCGAGGGCGTCAACCTGGACAACCTGCTCACCACCGAGCCACGCCCGCGCAACCCGGCGCTGGCCGATGCCTTCAAGCGCATCGGCCTGGTCGATCGCACCGGCCGTGGGGTGGACACCATCTACGCCGGCATGCTGCGCTTTGGCCGCCCGGCGCCTGATTACACGCAGTCCATGCCTGACATGGTCAAGCTCAGCATCAGCACCGAGCCCGCTGACCTGGCTTTCGTGCGCATGGTGCTGCAGGAGCAGGCACGGCAAGACGATGCCCTGCCCGTCGAAACGTTGTTGATCCTCACCGCGCTACGCGAAGGCCGGCGTCTCAGTGCGGCCGATCTTGCACTCCCCCTGCAGTGCACCGGCAGCCAGGCCACCAAGCTGCTGCAGCCCATCGTCGAACGTGGGCTGGTGCAAGCCCATGGCACGGGTCGCGGAAGGCAATACACCTTGAGTCCGCAGGTGTACAAACAGTTGGGGCAAGGCGCTGAATATGCGCGGCAGGCAGCGTTCGACGAACTGCAGCAGGTGGAGCTGATCCGCAACCTGGCCCGCCAGCAGCAGCGCATCAAGCGTGAAGACGTGGTTTCCTTGTGCCGATTGAGCCCACGGCAGGCCAAGCACCGGCTCGATCAGATGGTCGCAGCGGGCCTTCTCCAACGCCATGGTGAAAAACGAGGTAGCTACTACACCTTGGTTGCGCCGCCCGCACCTGAGCAGAAGCCATAGACGTATATCGCCTCTTATCAACATTGTCGAATCACCCAAGTTATTGATTTGAATGGCTTATCAGAGTGTTAAAGACAAAACTCCTCCCTGGATATCGACATTAGAACCATGGCCCAGCTTGACTTCCCCAGCTTCGAAAAACACCTCCAGGCCTTCGACTTCCAACGCCTCTTCCTGGACGTACTGGGCTGGAACCGGCCCGCCGCCGGGCGCGACTGGCAGACGGATCAAACGGGCGACACCGCCTACAGCCACCGCACCATTGCCGAGCTGGGCGGCGTGGTGGCCATTCAGGTGGTGGTGGACGGCGGCTGGCCCGACGAGGCCTTGCGCATGAAGGTGTGGCGGCATGTGGCCCACAGCCATGCCGAGAACCTGCTCATCTTCACCAATCAACAGCAGGGCGCCAGCCAAAGCCAGTGGTATTGGGTCAAACGCGATAAACACCCTGAAACCGGCAAACCCCGCCTGACATCGCGCCGCCACGAATACTTCAAGGGCCAGCCGGTAGACCTGTTTGCCAGCAAGCTGCAGGCCATGGTGGTGGAACTGTCGGAGCTGGACGCCGCCGGTCGCCTGCCCGTGCTGGAGGCTGCGCGCCGCATCGCCAGCGCACTCGACGTGGAGGCCACCACCAAGAAATTCTTCAAGGCCTACCAGGAGCAGCACCTGGCGCTGCTGGAGCACATCGAAGGCATCGCCGACGAGCGCGACAAGCGCTGGTACGCCAGCGTGCTGCTCAACCGCCTGATGTTCGTCTGGTTTTTGCAAAAGAAGGGCTTTTTGCAAGACCAAAATGGCAGCCAGCGCTTTGACTACCTGCGCGAGCAGCTACAAACAAGTGAGCAACGCGGCGCCAACCGCTTCTATGGCGAATTCCTCGCCGCACTGTTCTTTGAAGCCTTCGCCAAGCCCGAGGCCGAGCGCAGCCCCGCCGCCACCGCCCTCACCGGCCGCATTCCGTACCTGAACGGCGGCCTGTTTCTGCCGCACCGGCTGGAGCTGGACGCCGACCACGCCCTGCGCCTGGGCAAGAGCCTGCGCGTGGCGGACGCGGCCTTCAAGGGCATCTTCGAGCTGTTTGCCAGCTTCACCTGGCACCTGGACGACACGCCCGGTGGCAACGCCGACGAGATCAACCCCGACGTGCTGGGCTATATCTTTGAAAAATACATCAACCAGAAAGCCTTTGGCGCCTACTACACCCGGCCCGAAATCACCAGCTACCTGGCCGACCGCAGCATCCACCAGCTGATTCTGGAGCGCGTGCGCGAGCCCGCCCTGCCCGAGCTGGGGCTGAAGGAGGTCAGGTTCGACACCGTGTCCGACCTGCTCGCGCGCATGGACGCGCGCACCGCCCTCAGGCTGGTCAACGAAGTGCTGCCCAGCATCACCATCCTGGATCCGGCGGTCGGCTCAGGCGCCTTTCTGGTGGCCGCGCTCAAAAGCCTCATCAACGTCTACTACGCCGTGGTGGGCCGCGCCGAGCTGGGCGCCAGCAAGGAGCTGCAAGCCTGGCTGCGCGCCATTCAGCAAGACCACCCCAGCGTGGGCTACTACATCAAGCGCCGCATCGTCACCGACAACCTGCACGGCGTGGACATCATGGAAGAGGCCAGCGAAATCGCCAAGCTGCGCCTGTTTTTGGCCATGGTGGCCAGCGTGCGGCGGGTGGAAGACCTGGAGCCCCTGCCCAACATCGACTTCAACATCCTCCCCGGCAACTCGCTGGTGGGGCTGATGCGGGTGGATGAGGTCGAGTTCAACGCCAAGAACACGCAAATGGGCCTGTTCGCCGGCGCCAAGTCGCGCCCGTTCAGCGAACTGCTGGCCACCAAAAACCGCAAGCTCGGCACCTACCGCCACGCGGCCGAGCAACTGGGCCGCGACGTCAACCTGCGCCAGTTGCGCGACGACATCGACGCCGAGATGCAGGACGCCACCGGCGTCATGAACGAGTTGCTGCGCGATCAGTTCGAGAAAGCCGGCGTGCGCTTCGAGCAAGCCAGCTGGGACGCCGCCAAGGGCAAGCTCGGCAAGCCCGTCAAGCGCCCCATCGAGCGCGAAGACATCGACGCGCAGACGCCCTTCCATTGGGGCTATGTGTTTGACGACATCGTGCAGCGGCGCGGCGGCTTCGACATCATTCTGGCTAACCCGCCGTGGGAAGTGTTCAAGCCCCAGGCCAAGGAATTCTTTGCCGAATACTCCGGCCTGGTCAGCAAGAACAAGATGACCATCAAGGAGTTTGAAAAAGAGCAGGGCAAGCTGCTGCAAAACGCCGAGGTGCGCGCCGCCTGGCTGGCCTATGAAAGCCGCTTTCCGCACATGAGCGCGTGGTTTCGCGCCGCGCCCGAATACCAACACCAGAGCGCCGTGGTGGGCGGCAAAAAGACGGGCAGCGACATCAACCTGTACAAGCTGTTTGTCGAGCGCTGCTTTCACCTGCTGCGCGCCGGCGGGCACTGCGGCATTGTCATTCCTGGCAGCATTTACACCGACCTTGGCGCGACAGGTCTTCGGAGAATGCTTTTTGATGAATCTGCCGTTGAAACACTGATTTCTTTTTCAAACGAAAAATACATTTTCGAAGGTGTTCATCACGCGCAAAAGTTCTGTCTTCTCACCTTCTCCAAAGGCAATAAAACCAAACAATTCCGGGCCACATTTCGAATCAATCCCCGTGAGGCCATCAATCCAAATGAACTGGAAAATTTCATTCAAAATGAAACCAGCTACTTGACGATTCCTATTGATCTTGTTCGAAAGCTGTCGCCTGAAAGCAATTCAATCATGGAATTTCGTAGCGCCCTTGATATTCATGTCGCCGAAAAGACGCTGCGCTTTCCACAACTGGGTGAGCGCATCGACGGTGCGTGGAATTTGGTGTTGGGCAACGAATTTCACATGACCAATGACAGCCACCTCTTCAAGACCGAGCCGGGGCCGGGGCGGCTGCCACTCTGGGAAGGAAAACAG
>JAFEES010000021.1 GCA_018240995.1 Pseudomonadota bacterium
CCAGAAATGGTTGAAGCCCGCGCCCCACATGGAAGCCAGCGAGGCAAACGAGCCGATATGCCCGCCCAGGTCGCCACCGTCGGCCGGGTGCAGGCGGTTGGCGCGCACCACCATGGCCATGGCGTTCCAGCGCATGTAGGCACGCAGGCGCTTTTCGATGGCGATGTTGCCGGGGCAGCGTGCCTCCTGCTCGGGCTCGATGGTGTTCACGTAGCCGGTGTTGGCCGAGAACGGCAGGTCGATGCTGCTCTGGCGCGCCTGTTCCAGCAATTGCTCAAGCAGGAAATGGGCACGCTCGGGCCCTTCCTTTTCGATGACCGCGGACAACGCCTCCAGCCATTCACGGGTTTCTTCTTGGTCTGTATCGGCAAAGCTTGGGACTTTGGTCGAATCGGTCATGCCCTGTCTCCTTTGAAATGAGTGGCTATGGTGAACTAATTACGGGGCGAAGTTTCGCACATTTTCGCAAAATTTCAAATGGTGTTTGTTGATGTCATTATGTGATATTTTGCTGCAGGTGCACATCATTTCTGCTGGCGAAATAGGCGCGTGCCCGGCCTTAAACTTCGCGGCATGGCCCCTCCCAGCCCCTTGCCCAGTCCAGCCGTGTCCGCCATGAAAACCCCGGCGCACTGGTGGCGTTCCTGGTGGCGCAGCCTCTCGCCCATGCGCCAGGATCGCTTTGCCACCCTGGCGCCGCTGGCGGCGGTGATGATGTTTCTGGCAGCCATCGTGGCCTCGTTCTGGTATTTGCGCTCGGAGGAAATCGCGCGCGAAAAGGAAGCCCTCAAGCGCGACGTGGAATACGCCCAACAGCGCGTGCGCCTGCGTCTGCTGGAGCGCCAGGAACAAATCATGCGCATTGCACGCGACATCTCCAACGAGGAGCTGGAGCGCGCCGACTTCGTGAGCCGTGCCGAGGCGCTGATCAGCCAGTACCCGGAGCTGCAATCCATCACCTGGGTAGACGAGCGCCGCCGCATTCGCGCCACCCAGGCCGCACCCACCGTCACCAGCAGCCAGCTGCGCGTGAGCGGCGAGGTATTGAAGACGGGTGAGGCGGCGGATCTGTTCAGGCTCGCGCGCGAGCTGCAGCAGCCCGTGTACTCGCTGCCGGCGGCCGGCACCGGGGACGTGGCGCCGCTGCTGCAGCTACAGGTGCCACTGTCGCTCCAGGGCAGGTTTGGCGGCGTGGTGCTGGCCGAATATTCCATCGACAGCCTGCTGCGCTACGGCACGCCCACCGAGGTCCTGGCGCGCTACGCGGTCACGCTGCTGGACGGCACGGGCCATGTGCTCGCCGGCACACCGCTGGCGCCACGCCGCAATGCCCTGTGGCCCTGGGCCACCAAGGCCAATGCCTACGCCATTCCCGTGTCTCCGGTGGGCAATGGCCTGGTGCTGCGCGCGCAGGCCTATCGCACCTCGCTGGGCGTGGTAGGCAGCGGCCTGTTTTGGCTCGTGGGCACGCTGAGTGTCATGACCTCATGGCTCTTGATTGCCACCTGGCGCCACACGCGCCGGCGCATGCGGGCACAGGAGGCCTTGATCGTTGAGACGAACTTCCGCCGCGCGATGGAGAATTCCATCCTCACCGGCATGCGTGCGCTGGATCTGCATGGCCGCATCACCTATGTGAACTCGGCCTTTTGCCAAATGACGGGCTGGACTGAGGCCGAGCTGGTCGGGCAGACCCCGCCCTACAGCTACTGGCCCGAGGGCGAGTACGACAAGCTGCACGCCAACCTGCGCGATGAACTCTCGGGCAAAACCGTGCCGGGCGGTTTTCAGGTGCGCGTGCGACGCAAGAGCGGCACCCTGTTCGACGCTCGACTGTACGTGTCGCCACTGATAGATGCGCGCGGCCAACAGACGGGCTGGATGACGTCGATGACCGACATCACCGAGCCCAACCGCGTGCGCGAGCAGCTCACCGCCTCGCACGAGCGCTTCACCATCGTGCTCGAAGCGCTGGACGCATCCGTCTCCGTCGCGCCCCTGGGCAGCCAGGAACTGCTGTTTGCCAATCGCCTGTACCGCCAGTGGTTCGGCTCGCAGACCGGCGGGCACCTGGAGATGGTGGCGCAGGCCGGCCTGCCGCCCTCCTCCTCCAGCAGCACCGGCCTGGGCGAGGAAGACGAGCTGATGGGCCTGCCCATGGATCCGCTGGCCCGCGCCCGTACGGAAAACGCGGAGATCTACCGCAGCGACCTGGGCAAGTGGCTGGAGGTGCGCTCGCGTTACCTCAACTGGGTGGACGGCCGCCTGGCGCAGATGGTCATCGCCACCGACATCACCCCTCGGCGCGTGGCCGAGGAGCAGGCCGCGCGCCAGGCCGAGCGTGCCCAGTCGGTGAGCCGCCTGATCACCATGGGCGAGATGGCCTCCAGCGTGGCGCATGAGCTCAACCAGCCGCTCACCGCCATCAACAACTATTGCAGCGGCATGGTCTCGCGCATCCAAAGCGGCAACCTCAGCGAAGAGGCGCTGCTGACCGCGCTGCAAAAGACCGCCCACCAGGCCCAGCGCGCGGGCCAGATCATCCAGCGCATACGCGCCTTCGTGAAGAAAAGCGAGCCCAACCGCACCCTGGCCAATGTGCACGATATGGTGGCCGAGGCGCTGGAGCTGGCCGAGATTGAGCTGCGCCGCCACAACGTGCGCCTGACGCACCATGTCGCGGCGCGCCTGCCGCCGGTGATGGCCGATAGCATCCTGATCGAGCAGGTGCTCATCAACCTGATGAAGAACGGTGCCGAATCCATCGCCCTGGCGCAGCGCCCGCCGGCACTGCGTAGCGTGGAGCTGCGCGTGGTGCCGCGCCAGGTGGAAAGCATGGAGGTCATCGAATTCACCGTGCAGGACACCGGCAGGGGCCTGGCACCCGAGGTGCTGGCCCATCTGTTCGAGGCCTTTTTCTCCACCAAGAGCGAGGGCATGGGCATAGGCCTGAACCTGTGCCGCAGCATCGTCGAGTCGCACCAGGGCAGGATGCAGGCGGAGAACCTCTACAATGCAACAGAAGTTACCGGTTGCCGCTTTTCTTTCTGGCTACCGCTAGCCAACATGGCGGATTCCACTATCAATTCCGCAGCGACCCCACATCCAAGGACTATTGCATGAGCTTGATTCCGAAAAAGGGCACCGTCTACGTCGTCGATGACGACGAAGCCGTCCGCGACTCACTCCAGTGGTTGCTGGAAGGCAAGGACTACCGGGTTCGGTGCTTCGATTCGGCGGAGTCTTTCCTCACCCGCTACGACCCGCGCGAGGTGGCCTGCCTGATCATGGACATACGCATGGGCGGCATGACCGGCCTGGAGCTGCAAGATCGCCTGCTGGAACGCAAGTCGCCCCTGCCCATCGTCTTCATCACCGGCCACGGCGACGTGCCCATGGCCGTGAACACCATGAAAAAGGGCGCGCTGGACTTCATCCAGAAGCCGTTTGACGAGCAGGAGCTGCTGGGCCTGGTGGAGCGCATGCTCGATCACGCGCGCGAGGCATTTACCGGCCACCAGCAGGCCGCCAGCCGCGACGCGCTGCTGTCCAAGCTCACTGGCCGCGAGGCCCAGGTCTTGGAGCGCATCGTCGCCGGTCGCCTGAACAAGCAGATCGCCGACGACCTTGGCATCAGCATCAAGACGGTGGAGGCGCACCGCGCCAACATCATGGAAAAGCTCAACGCCAACACCGTGGCAGACCTACTGAAAATCGCCTTGGGACAAGCCGCCGCCAAGGCCTGATGGCGCGGGAGGTTGAGCGTTGAGCGTTTGGCGTTTGGCGTCCTTCCCCGCACAACGCACAACGCACAACCCTCCCTTCCCTCATGACAGCCCAACTGATAGACGGCAACGCCCTATCGCGTCAACTGCGCACCCAAGTCGCCCAACGCACCGCCGCATTGAAGGCGCGCGGCATCACCCCAGGCCTTGCCGTGGTGCTGGTGGGCGACAACCCGGCCAGCCAGGTCTACGTGCGCAACAAGGTCAAGGCCTGCGAGGACGTGGGCTTTCATTCGGTGCTGGAAAAGTACGACGCCACGATGACCGAGGCAGAGCTGCTGGCCCGCGTCGAGGCGCTGAACAACGACCCCGCCATCCAGGGCATCCTGGTGCAGCTGCCGCTACCCAAGCATATTGACGACCACAAGGTCATCGAGGCCATCTCGCCGGCCAAGGACGTGGACGGCTTTCACGTCGCCAGCGCCGGCGCGCTGATGGTGGGTGAGGTGGGCTTCAAGGCCTGCACGCCCTATGGCTGCATGAAGATGCTTGAATCCATAGGCATGCAGGACTTGCGCGGCAAGCATGCCGTGGTCATAGGCCGCAGCAACATCGTCGGCAAGCCCATGGCCATGATGCTGCTGGCCGCCAACGCCACGGTCACTGTATGCCACAGCGGCACCTTTGACCTGGCCGCCATGACGCGCCAGGCCGACATCGTGGTCGCCGCCGTGGGCAAGCGCAATGTGCTCACGGCCGACATGGTGAAACCCGGTGCCGTGGTCATCGACGTGGGCATGAACCGCAATGATGAGGGCAAGCTCTGCGGCGACGTGGACTTTGACGGCGTCAAGCAGGTCGCCGGCTGGATCACCCCCGTGCCCGGCGGCGTGGGCCCCATGACCATTACCATGCTGCTGGTCAACACGCTGGAAGCGGCCGAGCGCCTGCCAACCGCTGCTTGAACCCGCCCCCGGCACCGCCATCTAAACCAGCATGAGCAATCCTCTTCTCGACTTTTCGGGCGATATCCCGTTCGACCGCATCACCCCCGCCGACGTGGCGCCCGCCGTAGACCAGTTGCTGGGACGCGCGGGCGCCGCGCTGGCGAGCGTCACCGCCAACGACTTTCCCGCGAGTTGGGATGCCATCGCCCGCGTGCTGGACGTGGCCACCGAGGAGCTGGGCCGCGCCTGGGGCGCCGTCAGCCACCTGAACAGCGTGGCCGACACACCCGAGCTGCGCGCCGCCTACAACGCCGCCCTGCCGCGCGTGACCGAGTTCTGGACGCGCCTGGGCGCCGACGAGCACCTGTACGCCAAGTACAAGGCCATAGACCCCGCCACACTGAACGCCGAGCAGCGCCAGGCGCGCGCCAATGCCATGCGCAACTTCGTGCTCTCGGGCGCCGAGCTGCAGGGCACGGCCAAGGAGCGCTTTGCCGCCATACAGGAACGCCAGGCCGAGCTGCAGCAGAAATTCAGCGAAAACGCGCTCGACGCCACCGACGCCTACGCCTACTACGCCAGCGATGAGGAGATAGCCGGCCTGCCCGCCGACGTGGCCCAGGCCGAGGCGCAGTACAAGAGCACCCAGGCGCAGCTGCTGGAGGCGGGCAGCCAGCGCGCCCAGCTGGAGCACGCCCTGGCCGCCCTGCTGGGCCTGGCCCCGGCCGCCTTCGACCTGCAGGCCACGGGCCTGCTCCCCGCGCCGCCCCAGGTGCCGGCCGAGCTGCCCTCGCAACTGCTGCAGCGCCGCCCCGACATCGCCGCCGCCGAGCGCCGCGTGGCCGCCGCCAACGCCCAGGTGGGCGTGGCGCAGGCGGCGTACTTCCCGGCGCTCACGCTATCGGGCAGCGCCGGCTACCGCGGCACGCAGCTGGCCGGGCTGATAGCCGCGCCGCACCTGTTCTGGTCCGTGGGCCCGGCGCTGGCCCTGACGCTGTTCGACGGCGGCGCACGCGGCGCGGCCGTGGAATCGGCCCGCGCCGCCATGGATCTGGCGGCAGCAACCTACCGCCAGACCGTCATCACCGCGCTGCAGGAGGTGGAGGACAACCTGGTCGCCGCCACCGTGCTGGAGCAGGAGCAGCAGGTGCAGACCGAGGCCCTGGCCGCGGCCCAGAAGGCGCTGGCGGTCATCACCAACCAGTACAAGGCCGGCACCGTGGCCTACCTGAACGTGCTCACCGCGCAGACCACGGTGCTCAATGCCCGGGGCAGCCTGCTGAATGTGAAAAACCGGCGTCTGGTGGCGGTGAATACGCTGCTCAAGAACGTGGCGGGGGGCTGGGATATTGCCACGCAGTAAGTTGCAAAACTCAGGATTGAAAACACACAGTGCGTGTGTCGAGGTGGATGTTTTCAATAGCGATGTCGGCCATTTTGGCGACGGTCTAACCCAGAATTCATCCGACGCCGTAAGCGCTCCGCTGCGATGAACACGAAACGACGAGGAGCCAGTTTTTGACGGTTCGCTGGAACGATTGGTTGAGCCGCATTAGTCTTCGTCGGTTCGCGCAAGGGTTTTAGATACCGCCACCGAGTACCTAATATTCTCGGGAGAAACAAGACTAATGAGCTTGCCTCTTTTTGAATTGGCGTCAGTGTCTGTCCACGTCACAACGATGGGCGAGTCAGCCTTTGCGTTCTCCGATCGCAACGACACCCCCCCGGGGGCTTTGATGCTATCAATCTCTTGACCGCCCTCCAGCGTTACGCGTGCGCCTTCAGTTAGATCAAGCCTGATGAGTCCCCAGCACCGCTCATCTTCATCAAGACACAATGCGCGCACTACAGCGAAGAGCTCCTTTGGGTCTTTACTTGCGGCAAGAAAGAGCGCTGAAATCGCTCCCCGTGCTGGACCGAGAAGCACGTCGTTCGAAACTCGATGATAGCGATGGGGATTTTTGCGAGAGGACACATAGAGAGAGGCATTGGGCCCGCCACCAAGGTCTCTAGACAGACGAAAAACGAAGTCGGAACGAATAGCGGAACGGATCACCTCGGCAGCTAACTTTCTGCGCTCGTCCAGCTTTGGATCGTCCACAAAAGGATTTGACTGAAGCGATGGTTTAGCCAACTCAATTGCAATGCGGATTGCGCGCGCGCGATTATTGTCGTCGCTCGAAATCGATGCGGCATCCAATACTGCTTTGAGGTATAACGAGCTTGGGTCCACTCTGGCGAGAGCACTTGCAGCTCCGTTAGCAATATCGGAATCCGAATTAGTCGTTAGCTTCCCCAGTAGCGTCCCGGATTGAATGTCTTGCTTTCCAGAATACGCGATGGCAGCAAGCTTGAGTGACTTTGGAGCTTTTTCGTCTGACAAGACGGCTGCTGAGCGCGAAATCAGCGCATCTCCAGTGTAAAAACGAAGAAGCGCTGCTAATTTTTCCGGTTGCCCCGAAAACCACCTGTACTGATCTTCGGTGGCGGCGGCCAAGTCTTTAACGAGGACTTCAGTCGAGTCATCTTGAGCACGGGCCGAGGACTTCAAGAGTACTTCAACGGCGTCCGAGAAGTCCTTAACTGAAGTTCGTTTGTCAGTAATCACTGCACGTATTCTCCGAAGGTCGTTCTCCGACATAGATAGTTCCTGTTGAAATCGTTCCTCCTTGTTCTTCGCCAATGCCAGCAGATACGAGTCAATCAAACCTCTTGCAACCACCTTGTCAATATCTCTGCGAAAATCTGAGTTCGGATCGTCGATAGCAAGTTTCTTCTTGACCTCCATAATCGCTGTGTCGCGAGCTACCTCCTTGACGTCAAGCAGAGTCTTAACGCCGAAAGCGGTGAAAACCAACGCAACAAGGCCGAAAGCAAGGCTTAGAAACTTACCTGTGGTTTCAAATCTGATTTTAAGTAACTGATCAACTTCCTTTGTGAGTTTCAATTCCATACTGTCGCGCAGTAAAGCCAATCGCTTTTCTATACGCTCGTCGATTTCTTGAGAGTTTTCTATTGTTATGGTCATAGCAGCGTCTCCTTGAGGACGATTCACATATGCGTTGGTTCGATGTTTTAAACGATCAAGGTGAACGGGAGGTCGGAACTAAAACTAGACGGCGGGCATCTTGCTGTCGGTATCCACGTGGGACCAGGCCAAGGCGTTGCTGGTCGGGGGGCGGTTTTTCTCGTGGCGTAACTCTCTCACGCCGTCGATTGCGGCAGCGTGAACACCATGTTCGCCGCGCCGCGGAACTGGCCCTGGGTTACCAGGAAGCGCAGCGTCGCAACGTCGCCCACCAGCTCGGCGACGTTGCCGCTGGCGGCGGCGCGGCGGCCTACCAGCACGCCGTAGAGGTTGGTGCCGACCATCTTGGTGGCGGTGAAGTGGTTGCCCGTCACGCTCAGGAACACGCCGGCGCACAGGCCGGGGGCGTCGGAAAAGCTGTTGCCCTGCAGCACCACGGTGTGGAACAGGCCGTCGAACTTGCGCGCGATGAGCTGCCTGAACATGTCCAGGCCCAGGTTCAGCCGCGTCAGCTGGTTGTGCCCCAGCACCAGCTGGCCGCGGCCGGCGGGTACCTGGAAGTCGCCGTTGGCCAGCGCGTTTACCAGGGCTGCGGCCGGCGGCGCGGCGCCCGGTGTGTCGGGGGGCGGCATGCCGTAGAGGGAGAGATCGCCCGCGATCAGGTTGTGCATGATCTCGCACAGGCCGGTGGCGTTCTGCACCACCACGGCGGCCGGGGTGGCGGCGGCCACCTCGCATTGGTGCATGCGCAGCTCGGCAGTGCCGTCCACGATGATCCAGGGCTGGGGCGCGTCCTGCTTGCCATCGACGCGCAGCCCATGCAGGCCCAGCTGGGCGTTGTTCGTCAGCAACAATTGGGCCTTGGGCGCCATGGCCAGCTGCAGGTCGCGCAGCTCCAGCGCGGCGAAGCCGCCCAGCGCCAGTGGCCCGCGCAGCGCCACCACGGCGGTTGGCCCGCAGCCGTGCAGCGTCAGGCGCAGTTGCGCGGCGGTCTGGTTGACGGCCAGGCTGTCGATCACATGCTGGCCCGGCAGGAAGCAGATGCACAGCTGGCCGCCGCGATCCTGCAGCAGCTTGAGCAGCAGCTCGGTGCTCAGCTGCTCGAAGTTGCCGCCCTTGCCTATGGTCACCTCGCAGCCGCCGCCGGCCTGTACCGGGGCCTGGGCCGCGGCGGCAAACACCAGGGTTTGCTCGGGCACCGGGGTGCCGCCGCTGGTCAGCAGGTTGGCGCGCACGCGCTGCTGCGCCGCCGCGCCCAGCTGCCAGGGGCATTGGGCCTGGCCGGCGGCGTCGGTGGTGGTGTCGAAGGTGGCGGCGCCGCTCACGGTGCCGGCGCCGGCCTCTACCGTGAAGCGCACGCGTGCGCCGGCCAGGGCCAAGGCGCCGCGCGCCACGCGCAGGCGCAGCGGCTCGGGCAGCGGCGCGCCGGGCGCGGCCTGCTGGCCGTCGCCGCCCACGTAGAGCAGTTGGGTCAGCTGCGTGAGCGGCGGGAACCAGGTGCGGCAGTCGGTGATGGCGCTGACCAGGCCGCCGGCGTCCACCGTCACAAAGCCCAGGCGCGCCCAGCCGTCGCGCACGCCGGCCGGGGGCCGGGGCAGGGGGGCGCCGTCATCGTCCAGCGGCCATTCGACGTCGGCCGTGGCGGTGCGCGCCGGTATCTGCCAGTAGTCGCCCACGCGGTAGCTGCCGCCCGCGGCAAAGCGCACTTGCACGCCGTCTTCCAGCGCGATCCAGCTGCCCTCCACCACGGCCAGGGCGTTCTGGCCGGCGACGGTGGGGCGCTGCTCCCAGCGGCGCAGCAGCGGGTGCAGGCTGCCGTCCTGGCCCAGGCTGCCCTGGGGCAGGCCGTCCAGCACCAGCTCCAGCGCGTCGTCGCCGTCATTCAGGTATTCGAACAGCTGGCCGGCACGCTGCTGCAGCGCCGCCATGTCGTCCACCAGCTCCACGCGGTCGTGCGGCGACAGATCCAGGTTGGCGTCGCGCCCGCGCGCGGCCACGCGCACGGTGGTGCGCTTGGCGACGGTGTCCAGGGTGACGGACTGCACGGCGTAGGCCAGCGAGGCGTTCTCGCGCGACCACTTGAAGGTGGCGGCGCCCGTGCCCGCGTCCACGCTGTGGATCTCCACGCGGTACAGCTGGTTCTCCAGCCGGCGGTAGCCGGCGCTGGCCGCTATGTCGCAGACGCTGGTGGCGGCCAGCTGCGGCTCGGCGCGCGCGGCCAGGCGGGCACTGGGCGGGGCGGTCAGCTTGTCCCAGTCATTGTTTTGCGAGCCGCAGTCCCAGGGCATCTCGACGGTTGGCAGGGGCAGCGCCCGCACCTGGGCGATCTGGCGGGCGCGCGTGGCCGTGTCGGGCCCGCCCAGGGCCAGCTCGCGGATGGCCGGGTCTTCCAGTGCGCAGATGTGGCGCTGCCAGGCGCGCAGGTAGATCAGGTACTGGCCAGGCGCCAGGCGTGGGCCCGCGCCGCCGTCGGGCTGGTTGGCGAGCGACGCGTTTTGTTCCCACACGCAGTGCTGGCCCTGCACGTAGTAGCAGCCGGCAGCGATCAGCAGGCTGGCCGCCGGCAATGCCGTGGGCGCACCCGCACCCCCAGCCGCCACCCGCCAGACCTGGCCGCCGCCCACGGCCCAGGCGTCGGCACTGCCGGCGACCGACAGGCCGGCTAACGCCGGGGCGCCGGCCACGGGCTGGGCCGTCCAGCTGGCGCCGCCGTTGCTGGTGGCCAGCAGCGTGCCGCCGTCGCCCGCGGCCCAGCCGGTGTTGGCGTCGCGCATGCGCAGCGCGCGCAGGCGGGCCGTGCTACCGCTGGCCGCCGCGCTCCAGGTGGCGCCGCCATCGCCGCTGGTGAGCAGCGTGCCGCCGTCGCCCGCGGCCAGGGCTTTAGCGCCGCTCAAATACAAGGCACGCAGCGTGGCGCTGGTGCCGCTGGCCACGGTCGTCCAGCTTTGGCCGCCGTCGGTGCTGCGTACTATGGCGCCGCCCTGGCCCACGGCCAGGCCGTTTTGCGCGTCGGTGAAGGCCACGGCGTACAGCCGCGCCACGCCCGTGGCGTGCGGTGTCCAGGTCACGCCGCCGTCCACGGTGGCCAGTGCCAGGCCGCCGTCGCCCACGGCCCAGGCGTGCTGGGCGTCGAACGCGGCCACGCCGCGCAGCGTTTGCAGCGTGCCGCCGGCTTGCGCGGCCCAGGTGGCACCTGCGTCGGTGCTGCGCAAGATGGTGCCGCCGTCGCCCACGACCCAGCCGGTGGCGCCTACGCGGGCCAGGGCGCGCAGGTGGCGCGTGCTGCCGGTGTTGGCCACGGCCCAGGCGGCGCCGTTGTTGGCGCTGACCAGCAGCACGCCGTCTTCGCCGGCGATCCACACGTTGTTCGCGTCCAGCGCGTGCACGGCCAGCGCGACCATGCCGCCCGACAGGGCAAAGCCCGCGCCCTCGGCCGGGCCGCCGCTGGCGCCTATTACGTCGCGCGCCAGGTGCTCGAAGCGGTGGCGCGTGATGTCGCCCTGCTCGTTGAAGTCCGCGTCGGTGAGCACGCGGCCCTGCTGCAGGCGCACGGCCGTGTAGTGGCTGTGCGGGTGGAAGGTTTCGCGGGAGAGATCGCCTTGCATGGTGGTGCCTCTTTGCCGGTGGTGTGGTTCAGTTGGCGTAGTACAGCCCGGCCGTCAGGCCCAGGCGCAGGTATTCGGCGAGCGCGTCGCGCAGGTTGGCCTCGCGCTGGGGTTGGCGCAGCTGTTCGTAGGCGCCCATCTCGGCGCCGCTCTCGGCCCCGGTGCGTATCTGCACGGCGCAGCGTTCATCGAGCTGGCCCAGCGCCGGGTCGCCATAGCGGCGCGCGGTGAACAGCGGGCGCACTGTGGCCTCGACCTCGGCGCGCACGGCGTCTTCGGCGGCCGCCGTGGGCGGCGGCAGGCCGGCCGCCGCGGCCTGCGCGCGCAGGGCTGCGATGCGGGTGTCGCCCTCCAGCTGCGGCTGGCAGCGGTAGCGGCGCGGCACCTGGGATGCGGGCGGCACATAGCAAAAGCGCACGCAGCCGCTCTGGCGCCGCTCGGCAGTCACGGGCGCGTCGAAGATGCAGTCGCTGGCCGAGAGCGTGAGCCCGTGCACCGTGCCAAGAAATGTCGTGCGCTGCAGTTCCAGCGCCGCCGCGGGCGCATCCAGCGCGGGCAGTGGCGGAGCGCCCTCGGCCGGCAGGCCGACGATGCTGTCGGCCACGCTGATGGCGGTGATGGGGCCGGCGACGGCGATGGGTGCGGCCAGGCTTTGCAGCACGCGCAGTGAGAGGCGCGGGCTGTCGCCCGCCACCGTGATCTGGCCGGCGC
The DNA here is from genome assembly GCA_018240995.1 of Pseudomonadota bacterium. GTDB lineage: Bacteria > Pseudomonadota > Gammaproteobacteria > Burkholderiales > Burkholderiaceae_C > Alicycliphilus. Next base: position 12,017 of record JAFEES010000021.1, read on the forward strand.
CGGGCAGCACGGTGCAATGCGCCAGCTCCACCTGGCCCAGCGGGCCGGACAGCGCCAGCGGCGCCTGTAGCAGCAGGCCGTTGACGAACAGCGCGCCGGGGTTGGGGCTGGTCGCCGCGGCCTGGCCCACCACCCGAAGGCTGCCTTGCCAGTGCGCGCGTACATCACGGGCCTCGAAGCGGCCGGCCAGGCGCCCCAGCGTGCCGGGCGGCGTGCCGGGAATGGGCACCAGCGGCCATTGGCCGGCGACGATCATCAGGCGCGAGCCCTCCGCCAGGTTGACGGCCAGCGGCGCGGCGTCGGTCTCGCTCAGGCTGTCCATGAGCACGATGACGCCGGTGCGGCCCGCGGGCAGGGCGTTCCAGGCAGTGACGGCGTCGCGCAGCGTGGCGAACAGCGTCCCCGTGCCGCCCAGCGGCAGCAGGTGCGTGACGCCCGCCTGCCACACCGTGGGGTCGAAGAAGCCCCCCGTATCCGCATCCGCCGCCGTGCCCTGGGACAGGCTGGCGCTTGCGGCGCGCAGCGCGTCGCCACGGTCATACGGCCCGCCGCCCATGTCCGCCACGCTGCCATGCGCGGCCTGCAGCCAGACCTGCTGCACGGCGGCAGCCGCGGGGAAGGCGATGCGCCCGCGCTGCACGTCCAGCGCGGCCACGCGTGGCGGCACGGGCAGGGTCACAGAGTTGGGTATCTCGCAGATCCATAGATTCTTGGGCGGAATCTCCACCGGCAGGCTCTCGCCCGCCAGCTGGGCGAACACGCGCAGCACGGGCTGCTGCGCCGTCATGAACAGGGGGGCAGGGTCGGTGATGCCGGCGCGCAGCCGCTCCAGCTCGGCGCTGAGGGCCAGCGCGCGCAGCGGGGCGCTGACGTTTTCCTCGTGCGTGGCCTGGGTCACCGCGCCGCCGGCCTCGGTGCGCGGGGTGTTGAACAGCGGCGCGTCCACGCCCGCGGGGTGCAGGTGCCACCAGCCACCGGCGTTATGGCGCGCGCTGATGAAGTCGGCCTCGGGCTCGCCCGGTACGCCCTGGCCCAGCGGCTGGGCCAGCAGGCGCCACAGGAAGATGCCGACGTTGGGGATGTTGAAGCGGCCGCCGGCGCTGTCGGCATTGCGCACCTCCAGCGTGTGGGCGAAGGCGTCGAAGGCGCCGCTGGACGCCTGGGCCAGTTCGGCACGCGCCGCGTCGCGCAGGCCGGCCGTGGCGGTGGGGGCGCGGCGCACATGGTTCATGTGCTGGGTGGTCGCCAGGCGCTGGAAGAATTCCACGGCCGCGGCCGGCCAGCCGGTCACGTCGCGCGCCAGCTGCTCCAGCACCAGGGCCGTGCCCTTGCGGCGCCGGTAGGCCAGGGTGTTGGCCACCCAGGCGCGCATGCTCACGCCGGCGGACGGCACGGGCCGGATCGGCCGCGCGCCCACCAGGTCGCCGATGTAGGGCACGGTCCATTCGTCGCAGGTTTCGATGAACCAGTTGTCGTACAGGCGCGCGGTGTCGGCTTCGAGCGCCGTGAGTTCTTCCTCGATCACGGCCAGCAGCGCGCGCAGCGGCTGGCCCTGCTCGGCGTCGCGCAGGCGGTGTATGGCCGGCAGCAGCTGGTACAGCCGTTCGGGGGTGAGCAGGCTCATGGCGTGGCCTCCAGCAGTTGCACGGCGGCGGGGTTGATCAGCAGCAGCTCGGCCGGCTGCATGGCGCCGGCGATCCAGCGCGCGCCAAAGGCCGGCAGCACCTCCTGGACGGTGTCCGTGCTCAATCCCGTGCCATAGGGCTGCAGCACGGTCAGGTCTACGGCCACCACGCCCGGCACCTGCTGCAGCAGGGTCAGCACGGCGGCGGCGGTGACGGGCTGGGCCAGGTCGCGCGCGCCAAAGGCATAGGCCTGCAGCAGGCGCGCGCGGCCGTCGGCCAGCACGCTGGCGGCCTCGTACTGCGCGTCGATCACCACGCCCGCGGCACAGCGGAAGTAGCGCAGCGCGGCGGCCTGCAGCGTGAAGCGCTGCGACGGGTCGGACTGGCCGGCGATGGCCTGGCCCAGGTTGTCCAGCACCTGGGCATCGGGCTCACCGCCCGTGGCGCCCATCACCGACACCAGCACGCGCGCGCTGCCGGCCACGCTGACCAGGTCGGCGCGTGCCTTGCCTATGCCGGGGAAGGCGCGCGCGAAGTCCTGGTAGTCGGGCAGCGAGACCACGCGCTCGAAGGTCAGCAGCGTCAGCGGGGCGTTGCGGCGCGCGTCCTCCAGCTTCTCCGGGTCTTGCGCGCCGCCCGCAGGCAGCGGGTTGGTCAGGCCGCGCAGCCCCAGCGGCATGGCGCGCGGCATGGTCAGGCTGCCGGCGGCCACCTCGCCGTCGGTGCCCAGGCCGGTGCGGTAGCCGGCGCGCAGGTTCATCTGCCCGGTGGGCAGGCGCGCGCCCTGGCGGCCGTCGCCGAACAGCAGGGTCATGCGCGCCTCGTTGTCGATGCGCGTGGCGAACACATGCTCGCCCGGGCCGGCGCCGTACAGCGATGGCCGCTCGCTCCACAGCAGGCCGTTGACGCGCAGCGCCAGCGTGCTTTGCGCGCCGCTGCTGCTCGCGGCCGACAGGTAGGTGGTGGGCGGGCGACGCAGCGTGAATTGCTGGAAGGGCTGGGATGCGTCGCCATTGCCCAGCACCTCCTGCACGCTCTCGCCATGGGTGGCGGCGACCACGTTGGCGTGTATGCGCAGGCCGTCCCGCACATAGCCGAACTGCAGCGGGCTTTTCAGCACCAGCGTGCTGCGGCCGTTGGCGTGCACCACGTCGTCCAGCACGGCGATCTCGGCCGCGTCCACGCCAGGGATGTCGCTGCGTTGGCCGACGAAGGCCAGCAGCTTGCCTGGCGTGAGGCCCAGCACCATGGTGGACAGTTCCACGCGCTGGCTTTGTTCCTCCACGGGCGCGTCGATCGGCAGCTCCACCAGCGGCTGGCGCAGGCTGGCCACATGGGCCGTCGCGTCGCGGAACTTGAAGTCGTCGCTCGGCGCACTTGCAAGCGGCTGGCCGCTGCTGTTCGCCAGGCGCAGCGCCATGGCGCGGCCCGACAGGCCGAAGTCCGCGCGCGCCGTCTCGCGGGCGTCGAACAAGGGGTAGGGGGTGGCCGCCACGCTGGGCGAGTCGAACACCAGCCAGCCGCCCGCGGCCAGGCCGGGCACAGGGCGCTCCAGCAGGGCGTTGCAGGGCGGGTATTGGGTGCTGGCCAGATAGTCCTGGCCTTGTGAATTGACCCAGATGCTGCGCGTGGCCCCCAGGGCCGGGGTGCCGTCGCCCTGATCCCAACCCTTGGCGTAGGGGTCGTTGTGCAGGTTGCTCGTGGGCAGCGAGCCCCACTTGGGCGCGTTGTTGCCGAAGAAGCCCAGCCGCGCGCCAAAGCTGAAGGCACCCGCCTCGGGTGCGACCGGCGTGGCCGGTGGCTGGTTCAGGGCGGTGATGGCGTTGACCAGCTGCCGGGCGCTCCAGCCCTGTATGGTGATCATGGCCTGCAGGTCGCCTTCCTGCCAAGTCTGCTTGCCGAGCGTGGACAGGTTGTCCTTGCTGAAGCCGACGCTCTCCACCCGGGCTTGGGTAAAGCTGCCGAAGATGCGCGCCTTGTAGGGCAACTGCCAGAGCCATTGCGGCGGCGCCGCCGGCTTGACGGGGTCGGGCAGCGGTTCCAGCTCTATGCGCACGCGCTGCAGCGATTTTTCCTCCACCACCGCGGTGGCGCGCAGCACCAGCTGGTGCAGATCCGCGCCCTTCTTGCCCACGAACAGCAGCAGCTCGCCGGCCTGTATGCGGTTGGCGTCGGCGCCCAGGTAGACGCGCCCCACCTCCAGCGCATCGACCGTGGCGTCCACCGCCAGGCCCGGATCCAGCCGGTACAGGTCGCCGCTGGGCAGCTTCTGGTGCAGGCCGGCGGTTTCCTTGGGCAGGCTGCCCTCGGGCAGCAGCAGCACCAGGCGGCGCGGGCTGTCGCTGGCGTCCAGCAGCGCCATGTCGGCCGGGCGCGTCAGGCGCGGGCGCAGGGCGTTCCATTCGGCGCGCGCCAGCAGCTCGGCCGAGGTCTCGAACACCTGGGGCAGCTTGCCCTGCGGCGGCACGCTTTGTATCGGGCTGCC
>JAFEES010000220.1 GCA_018240995.1 Pseudomonadota bacterium
ATGTTGGTCTGGAAGGCGATGCCGTCGATGACGCCGATGATGTCGGCGATCTTGCGGCTTGAGTCGGTGATCTGCTGCATGCTGGTGACCACCTGGCCCATGACGTCGCCGCCGCGCTCTGCCGCCTGGGCGGCGTTGGCCGCCAGCTGGTTGGCCTGGCGTGCGGTGTCGGCGCTTTGCGTGACGGTGGCGGTGAGCTCTTCCATGCTGGCCGCGGTTTCTTCCAGGTTGGCCGCAGTTTGTTCGGTGCGTGCCGACAGGTCGTGGTTGCCGGTGGCTATCTGGCTGGAGGCGGCCGAGACCGATTCCACGCCCGAGCGCACCTCGCCCACCACGCTGCGCAGGCGCGCGCCCATGGCCGACAGCGCGCGCAGCAGCTGGCCCAGCTCGTCGCGGCGCTCGTCGTGCACGTCCTGCGTCAGGTCGCCGGCGGTAATGGTGCCGGCCAGGCCCACGGCGCGCGCCAGCGGCTGGGTGATGGAGCGCACCAGCAGGGCGGCCAGCACCAGGCCCAGCGCCACCACGGTCAACGCAATGCCCCCGCCCAGCCACAGGGCGCGCTGGCGCTGATCGGTGGCGCGCTGCTTGGCGGCGTCGCGCTGGCGTTCCTGCAGCTGCACGAAGGCGTCCTGCTCGGCCACATAGCGCGCCACGGCGGGCAGCAGCTTGCTTTCCAGCAGGGCCCTGGCGCCCGTATGGTCCAGGTTGGCGCGCAGCTTGCCGGCCTCGGCGTTGGCCTCCAGCACCTGCTTGCGCGCCGCCATGACGCGCTGGAACTGCTCCTTGTCGGCGGGCGAGAAAAGCGCCTCCTCGATTTGCTTTTGCACGGCATCAATCGCCTGAATCCCCTCCTTGGACTCCTTGATCAGGCGCTCGGTCAGGGCCTCGTCGTTCGAGGCCAGCGAATTCACCACCCGGTCCACGGCCAATGCGCTCAGGCCCTTCCAGCGCAGGGCCAGGCTGATGCGGTCTTCGTTGTACTGCACGATGCTCGCGGCCTTGTCATCCACCTCCATCGAATAGCTCATCAGGCCGGCCAGCAACGCCAGCATGGAGATGGTCAGGCCCAGTACCAGGGCCCAGAGTTTGCGTGCAACGGGCAAATGATGGAGATTCATGACACTCAGGGGCGCGCCAGGGCGCCGCATCCACAAAAATAATGAGTAACGAAATCGCTCGGCCATAGTTTCCACTCGGCCACAGTAGTAGTGTCTCACCAGTTACACGATTGATTACAATCTTTAAGGTAACAAACACCCGTCTTTTCCGGCTTTGTGGCGGAAACCACCACGGCCACCCCGCCCAGGGGTGCGACCTACAATGCGCCGGTGTCCCATCTGCTCAACGCCGACCTGCATTGCCACTCCGTGGTCTCCGACGGCACGCTTGCGCCCGAGGCGCTGGCCGCGCGGGCGCACGGCAACGGCGTGCGGCTGTGGGCGCTGACCGACCACGACGAGGTCGGCGGCCAGCAGCGCGCCGCCGCCGCCGCGCGGGCGCTGGGCCTGGACTACCTCACGGGCGTGGAGATTTCCGTCAGCTTTGCCGACACCACGGTGCACATCGTGGGCCTGGGGTTTGACGCCGATGACGCGCAGCTGGCCCGGGGCCTGGCCGCCACGCGCGACGGACGCGGCGCGCGCGCGCAGGAAATCGGCGCCCAGCTGGCGCGCGTGGGCATCCAGGGCGCCTACGAAGGCGCACTGTGCTACGTGGGCAACCCGGAGCTGATCTCACGCACCCACTTTGCCCGCTACCTGGTGGACACCGGCCACTGCCGCGATGCGCACGAGGTATTCCGCAAATACCTGACCGAGGGCAAGCCCGGCTTCGTACCCCACCGCTGGGCCCGGCTGGGCGATGCCGTGCGCTGGATACGCGAGGCCGGCGGCATGGCCGTGATCGCCCACCCGGCGCGCTACCGCCTCACGGCGAACGAGGAATACGCGCTGTTTTTCGAGTTCCGCCAGCATGGCGGCCAGGGCGTGGAGGTGGTCACCGGCAGCCACACCGTGGCCGAATACGCCACCTACGCCGCCATGGCGCAGGAATTCGGCCTGGCCGCATCACGCGGCAGCGACTTCCACAGCCCCGGTGAATCACACACCGACTTGGGGCACCTGCCCCCGCTGCCGGGCCAGCTGACGCCCGTATGGCAGCTGCTGGACGAACGCATACTAAGAGCCTGACGAACAATCCCCCCATGGCCCAATATTTCGAGATCCACGCCGACAACCCGCAGCCGCGCCTGCTCAAGCAGGCCGCCGCGCTGCTGGCCGGCGGCGGCATCCTGGCCGTGCCCACCGATTCCAGCTACGCCCTGGTGTGCCGCCTGGACGACAAGGATGCCGTGGATCGCATACGCCGCCTGCGCCAGATCAACGACAAGCACCACCTGACGCTCTTGTGCCGCGACCTGTCGGAGCTGGCCAGCTACGCGCATGTGGACAACCGCCAGTACCGGCTGCTCAAGCTGGCCACGCCCGGGCCCTACGCCTTCATCCTCGACGCCACCAAGGAAGTGCCGCGCCGCGTGAGCCACCCGCAGCGCAAGACCATTGGCCTGCGCGTGCCCGACCGCAAGGGCCTGCAGCTGCTGCTGGAGCTGCACGGCGCGCCGCTGTTGGCCAGCACGCTGATACCGGCGGGCGAGAGCGAGCCGCTGAACGACCCGCAGGAGATCCGCGAGCGCTTCGAGAAGCAGCTCGACGGCATCATCGACGCCGGCGCCTGCCCCCTGGAGCCGACCACGGTGCTGGATCTCACGCCCATGAGCACCGGCGGCGACCCCGCCGTGGTGCGCGAAGGCCGCGGCAGCCTGCAGGCACTGGGCCTGTAGTGCCGCCCGGCAGCCAAGCTTCCCCACAACCAGCGCCGGCCCTGCAGGGGTCCTGCGTCTGACACAATCGCCGCCCGTGGACTCTAGCAACCTCATCCAGACCGTTCTCATCTACGCCCTGCCCGTGCTGTTCGCCATCACGGTGCATGAATCCGCGCACGGCTACGCGGCGCGGCATTTTGGCGACGACACCGCCACCATCATGGGGCGCGTGACGCTCAACCCCATCAAGCACATCGACCCGGTGGGCACGGTGCTGATGCCGCTGATTCTTTACTTCGCCACTTCGGGCGCCTTTTTGTTCGGCTATGCCAAGCCGGTGCCGGTCAACTTCCACCACCTGCGCAACCCCAAGCGCGACATGATCTGGGTGGCGCTGGCGGGGCCGGCCTCCAACTTCGCCCAGGCCGTTGGCTGGGCGCTGGCGCTGGTGCTGCTGGCGGCCCTGGGCGGGCAGGAGCGCTTTTTTATTGAAATGGCCCGCGCCGGCATTGCCGTGAACCTGGTGATGTGGGCCTTCAACCTGTTTCCGCTGCCGCCGCTGGATGGCGGCCGCATCCTCGTCGGCCTGCTGCCCTGGCGCCAGGCGCAGCTGGTGGCGCGCATAGAGCCCTATGGCTTCTTCATCGTCATGGCCCTGGTCGTGGGCGGCGTCGTGGGCACCCTGTGGCTGCGCCCGCTGATGTCGCTGGGCTACGCGGCCATCAACCTGCTGCTGCTGCCGATCACCGCCTTGCTTCGTTGACCTCATGACCACCACCCGTTTTCTCACCGGCATCACCCCCTCGGGCACCCCGCACCTGGGCAACTTCGTGGGCTCCATACGCCCCGCCGTGGCCGCCAGTCGCGACAGCGGCGTGGAGAGCTTTTACTTCCTGGCCGACTACCACGCCCTCATCAAGAGCCATGAGCCCGAGCGCGTGCACCGCTCCACGCTGGAGATCGCCGCCAGCTGGCTGGCCGCGGGCCTGGATCCCGAGCGCGTGACCTTCTACCGCCAGTCCGACGTGCCCGAGATCCCCGAGCTGCACTGGCTGCTGACCTGCGTCACCGGCAAGGGCCTGCTCAACCGCGCCCATGCCTACAAGGCGGTGCAGGACAAGAACCAAGAGGCCGGGCGCGAGGCCGACGACGGCGTGAGCGCCGGCCTGTTCATGTACCCGGTGCTGATGGCCGCCGACATCCTGATGTTCAATGCCCACCAGGTGCCCGTGGGGCGCGACCAGATCCAGCACATTGAGATGGCGCGCGACATGGCGGCCAGCTTCAACCACCTGTATGGCGAGCATTTCACGCTGCCCGAGGCCGCCATAGAGGACAACGTGGCCACCCTGCTGGGCCTGGACGGGCGCAAGATGAGCAAGAGCTACGACAACACCATCCCGCTGTTTTGCACGCCCGCGCAGCTGAAGAAGCTCATCGCCTCCATCGTCACCGACTCGCGCGCGCCGGGCGAGCCCAAGGAAACGCAAGGCTCGGCCCTGTTCCAGCTCTACCAGGCCTTTGCCACGCCCGAGGAGACCGCCGCCATGCGCCGCGCCTACGCGCACGGCATTGCCTGGGGCGAGGCCAAGCAGCTGCTGTTCGCACGCATAGACCGCGAGATCGCCCCGATGCGCGCCCGCTACGACGAGCTCATGGCCCACCCCGAGCGGGTCGAGGCCGCGCTGCAGATCGGCGCCGAGCGCGCACGCGCGCTGGCCCGGCCCTTCATGCAACAGCTGCGCGGCGCCGTGGGCCTGCGCCCGCTGAGCGCGGCCCAGGCGCAGGGCGGGCACAAGGCCGGCAAGGCCGCCCTGCCCGCCTTCAAGCAATACCGCGAGGCCGACGGCAGGTTCTACTTCAAGCTCGTCGCCGCCGACGGCCGGTTGCTGCTGCAAAGCACGGCCTTTGACGCGCCGCGCGACGCCGGCCAGGCCATCGCCCGCCTGCAAAAAGAGGCTGGCGCCGTGCAGGCCCTGGCCGCGCAACTGGCGCCGGTGGCTGGCGTGGATGCCGCCGAGGTGACAACCGCCCTGCAGGCCCTGGCCGACGCAGCCAATGCCTG
>JAFEES010000221.1 GCA_018240995.1 Pseudomonadota bacterium
GGGCAGGGCAAGCGCGAATCCATCACCAACTACGAGGTGGACAAGACCACGCGCGTGACGCGCGGTGGCATGGGCGCCATCAAGCGCGTGAACGCCGCCGTGGTGGTCAACTACCAAAGCGTGAGCGAGGAAGCGGGCAAGCCCCCGGTGGCCAAGGCGTTGACGCCCGAGCAGATCGAGCAGATGACGGCCCTGGTGCGCGAGACCATTGGCTACAGCAAGGAGCGCGGCGACTCGGTGAACCTGATGAACACGCCCTTCCTGGCCGATGCCGTGCCCGCCGATGTGCCGCTGTGGAAGCAGCCCGAGGTGGTGCAGCTGGCCAAGAGCCTGGGCTGGCCGGTGGGCGTGTCGCTGGCCGTGGCGCTGGTGCTGCTGGGGCTGGTGCGCCCGGTGCTCAAGGGCCGCAAGAACGCCGCCGCGGCGCTGGAGCCCGCCCCCGGCGGCCAGTTGAGCGCCATTGCCTCCGAGGAGCTGGAGCGCCCCGCGCTGCCGGCGCCCGAGCAGCCGCAGGATCTGCAGCCCACGGCCGAGCAGCTGCGACTGGAGGACGCACGCCGCCTGGCGCGCGAGAACCCGGTGGCCGTGGCCAACATCATCAAAACCTGGGTCAACGGCGAATGACGCCGGCCCGTATCTGACGACGAGACCGAAATGAAGCTGCTTTTCCTCTCCCCTGGCTTTGGCATCGTCATCCCCGCGCAGGCGGGGATCCAGTGCCCCCGCCAAGCCCCCCTGGATCCCCGCCTGCGCGGGGATGACGGCGGTGGTGCGGGCGTGGAGCCCAGGTTGCATGGGCTGCGGGTGGCGTGCAGCGCTACGGATAACTGATATGGACGAACAGGGACTGAACGACGCGGCCATCATGCTGATGTCGCTGGGCGAGGAGGAGGCCGCCGAGGTCTTCAAGCACCTGTCGCCCAAGGAGGTGCAAAAGCTCGGCGAGACCATCGCCCGCATGCGCGCCGTGTCCAAGGACAAGGTGGACGAGGTGCTGAACCGCTTCACCAACGACGCGGCGGCGCAAAGCCTGCTGGTGTCGGACACCAGCAACTACGTGCGCTCGGTGCTCAAGCGCGCGCTGGGCGACGACAAGGCGGCGCTGCTCATCGACCGCATATTGCAGGGCGGGGATGTGTCGGGCATAGAGAGCCTGAAGTGGATGGATCCGCTGTCGGTGGCCGAGCTGCTGCGCAACGAGCATCCGCAGATCGTGGCCGCCATCCTGGTGCACCTGGAGGCGGATCAGGTCGCGGCCATTCTGGGGCAGCTGACCGAGCGCCAGCGCGGCGAGATCATGCTGCGCGTGGCCACGCTGGAGGGCATACAGCCCACGGCGCTCAAGGACTTGAACGAGGTGCTGTTCAAGGCGCTGGCCGGCGGCGACAAGGTGCGCAAGAGCTCGCTGGGCGGCGTGCAGGCGGCCGCCGACATCATCAACCTGATGGGCTCGGGCATGGACGCGGCGGTGCTGGAGTCGATACGCGGCCACGACATCGACCTGGCGCAGAAGATCATGGACAAGATGTTCATCTTCGACGACGTGGCCAAGCTCGACGACCGCTCCATCCAGACCGTGCTGCGCGAGGTCGCATCCGAGACCCTGGTGGTGGCCCTCAAGGGGGCGCAGCCCGAGGTGCGCGAGAAGTTCCTGGGCAATATGTCCTCGCGCGCCGCGGCCGCCATGCGCGAAGACCTGGAGTCGCGCGGGCCCATGCGCCTGTCCGAGGTCGAGGCGCAGCAGCGCGAAATCCTGAAGACCGTGCGCCGCCTGGCAGACGAAGGCCAGATCGCGCTGAGCGGTGGAGGCGACGATGCCTTCGTCTAGCCGCCACTACACGCGCTTCATTCCCGGCGAGGAGCTGGGCAACGTCACGCGCTGGGAGTTTGGCGACGTGCACGATGCCGGCACGCTGCGCCCCCTGGTGGCCCAGGCGCCCCTGCTGGAGCCCGAGCCCGAGCCGCCCGCCGGCATGCTCATCGACGAGGCCGAGCAGCAGGCCCTGCTGCAGCAGGCGCATGACGCGGGCCATGCGCGCGGCCTGGCCGAGGGCCAGGCACAGGCGCGCCTGGCCGCGCAGCAGCAAATGGATGACTACGTTGACGGCCAGGGCCGCGAGGCCGCCGGGCGCCTGGCCCAGGTGGCGCAGGCGCTGGAGGCCAGCCTGTCCGGCCTGCAGCAAACCATGGCGCAGGAAGTGCTGCAGCTGGCCTGCGACATTGCGCGCCAGGTGGTGCGCCGCGAGGTGCTGGGCAACCCCCAGGCCATGCTGCCCGTGGTGCGCGAGGCCCTGGGCCTGCTGGCGGCCGAAAACCGCCCGGCCACGGTGCGCCTGCACCCCAATGACTGGGCGGCGCTGGAAAAACCCCTGCGCGCGGAGTTTTCCAGCCCCCGCATCGAATGGCAGGCCGATGCCGCCGTGCAGCCGGGCGACTGCCTGGTGGAGTCCGCCGGCATGGTCATCGACGGCACGCTGGACAAGCGCTGGCAGCGCGCCATTGCCGCCCTGGGCCTGACGGCCGCCTGGCGCGAGGACGGACATGCCGATTGAGCCGGCCGCCGCCTGGGGTGATTTTCTGGCGCAGGCGCGCGCGCGCCTGGCGCAGCAACAAGCGCTGGAGACGCGCGGCACGCTGTCACGCCTGACCGGCCTGGTGCTGGAGGCCACGGGCCTGCGCGTGCCCGTGGGCGCGCAATGCCAGCTGCAGCAGGAGGGGCACGCGCCCGTGCTGGCCGAGGTGGTGGGCTTTGCCGGCGACAAGGCCTTCTTGATGCCGGCCGGCGACATCCACGGCCTGTCCAGCGGCGCCAGCGTGACGCCGGCCGCGCCCTATGTGCCCGCGCCGCGCCTGGGGGCGGCCGCGGCCGATCCCGTGGACGCCGCAGTGGGCGTGCTGCGCCTGCCCATGGGCGCGGGCCTGCTGGGCCGCGTGGTGGACTCGCAGGGCCAGCCGCTGGATCACGCCGGGCCGCTGGCCGACGTGACGGCGCTGCCCATGGACAGGAGCCCCATCAACGCCATGGAGCGCGACCCGGTGCGCGCGCCGCTGGACACCGGCGTGCGCGCCATCAACGCGCTGCTCACCGTGGGGCGCGGCCAGCGCCTGGGGCTGTTTGCCGGCTCGGGCGTGGGCAAGAGCGTGCTGCTGGGCATGATGGCGCGCTACACCCAGGCCGACGTGATCGTCGTCGGCCTGATCGGCGAGCGCGGGCGCGAGGTCAAGGAGTTTGTCGAGGACATCCTGGGCGCGGGCGACCGCGGCCGCTCGGTGGTGGTGGCCGCGCCGGCCGACGCGCCGCCGCTGCTGCGCATGCAGGGCGCGGCCTATGCCAGTTCAATAGCCGAGCATTTCCGCGACCAGGGCTTGCATGTGCTGCTGCTCATGGATTCGCTGACGCGCTACGCCATGGCGCAGCGCGAGATCGCCCTGGCCATTGGCGAACCGCCGGCCACCAAGGGCTATCCGCCCAGCTGCTTCGCCAAGCTGCCGGCGCTGGTGGAGCGCAGCGGCAACGGCCTGAACGGCGTCGGCTCGATCACCGCCTTCTACACCGTGCTGTCCGAGGGCGATGACCAGCAGGATCCGATCGCCGACGCCGCGCGCGCCATTCTGGACGGCCACATCGTGCTCTCGCGCGGCCTGGCCGAAAGCGGCCACTATCCGGCCATAGACATAGAGCAGTCGGCCTCGCGCGTGATGCACAACGTGGTGCCACGCGAGCATTTCGACATGGCGCGGCAATTCCGCGCCATCTATTCGCGCTACCAAAAAAGCCGCGACTTGATCCAGGTCGGCGCCTACATGAGCGGCTCCGACCCCCAGCTGGACGAGGCCATACGCCTGCAGCCGGGCATGGTGGGTTTTCTGCAGCAAAACATGTTCGAGGCCGCGCCCATGGATGACTGCCTTGCGGCCATGGGCCAGGTGCTGGAGGGTTGACACGCATGGGCTCACTGAACGCCTTCGTCGTCGCCGTGGATCTGGCTGCGCGCCAGCGCGACGCCGCGCGTCAGACGCTGCAGAACCTGCAGGGCGCGCGCCAGGCGGCGCAGGCGCAGCTCGATCAACTGAGCGGCTATGCCGCCGAGACGCAGCAGCGCTGGGGCATGCGCGAGGGCGCGGCCGTGCAGCCCGAGGTCATGCACCACCACTACCAATTCATGGGCCGGCTGGATCACGCCATAGGCCTGCAGACACAGGCCGTGAGCGGCCAGGATCAGCGCGTGCTGCAGGCCGGCCAGGCCCTGCTGCAGGCCGAGCTGCGCCTGGCCAGCCTGCGCAAGGTGCTGGAGCGCCGCCGTGCCGAGCTGGTGCTGCTGCAGCAGCGCCGCGAACAAAAAAACACCGACGAGCGTGCCGCGCAACGCGCCGCCGCCAGGATGCAAACACTGGATCAGGAGTAGGGCCATGGAAAAAACAGCAATTGCCTCCCCGGCGCCACAGGGCACGCATGAGGCGCGCGCCGCGCGCGGCAGCGGCAACAAATTGGCCGGGGCCCAGGACGCGGCGCAGGCCGGCGCACAGGGCGGCGGCTTTGCCCTGCTGCTGGCGGCCCTGGGCGACGGCGGCGAGGAGCCCGGTGCCGTCGTGGGCCTGCTGGACGTCGTTAACGCCACGGTGTCGGACGCCGGCGAGGATCCGCTGAAACCCGAGCCGGTGCAGCCCGATGCCGGTGCACTGGCGCCATGGATGCTGGGCCTGCAGCCCGCGGTGGCGCCCGTGCCGGGGGCAGGCACGGTCACGCAGGGCGAATCTGGCGTCTTGCTGAGCGCGCCGGTTGCTGCGCCGGGCATGGCTGGCCGCAACGGCCAGGGCCTGGTGGCAGCCGTGCAGGATGGCCTGCTGCGCCTGGCACCGGGCAGCC
>JAFEES010000222.1 GCA_018240995.1 Pseudomonadota bacterium
GGTCAGGGCCAGCGCCAGCAGCAGCGACTCCACCGTGGGTCGCCACAGGCGTGCCAGCATCTGGTCGCGGCTGGCCTGGGTCTTGCCCACGGCGATGCTGACCGGGCGCGCGCCGTCCACGTCGTACATGGCGCGCGTGATGAGCACGGCGCGCAGGGCCTGGCCCCGGAACTGCGCCGTCATACCACTGCGCGCCGTCCGCGCCCTGGGGCTGGCGCCGCGCGGGCAGGGGAAAGCCGGGCGTTCCCGCCAGCAGCGCGCCGTCGGCGTCCGTCACGCTCAGGTAGACGCGGTCGTGCGCGGGCGAGGCGAACAGGCTCAGCGCCGAGGGTGGCACGCTGGCCTGCACGTCGCCCTCGTCCCAGATGAGTCGATCCGACAACACCTTGGCCGAGGCCAGCAGGTCGTGATCCTGCACATAGTCGGCCACGGCGGCGGCGTTGCGCCAGCTGAAATAGGCCGCCAGGGCGACGAACAGCGACAGCGGCAGCAGCAGCCACAGGGCCAGGCGCAGGCGCAGGCTGGCCATAGTCAGCCATCCATGAGGCTGCACCTTGTCCGCAGCCTGTGAAACTGGCGCGTGCCAGGCGAGGCGCGAAGCGCCACAGGGGGATGTTTCATGCTTCACGCAAACGCAGCAGCCAGCCCACGCCGCGCAGCGTGATGATGGTGGCGCTGCTGGCCTCCAGCCGCTTGCGCAGCCGGTGCAGGTACAGGTCGATGGCGTCGGCGCTGGCCTCGTCCTCCAGGCCGAACAGGCTGTCCTGCAGCGCCTGGCGCGACACCGCCTGGCCCATGTGCAGCGCCAGGGCCTCCAGCAGCGTGCGCTCGCGCGGGGGCAGGGCCAGGGCGGCACCGGCCAGCTCGAACTGGCGCGTGCGCAGGTCGTAGCGCAGGTCGCCACAGGCGATGTGATTGGCCTTGCCCGGCATCTGGCGCCGCACCAGGGCGTGGATGCGCGCCACCAGCTCGCGCAGCTCTATGGGCTTTACCAGGTAGTCGTCGGCGCCTATCTCCAGGCAGTCCACCTTCTGATCCAGCGAGGCCGTGGCCGTGAGCACGATGACGGCCACCGCATCCTGGCGTGCGCGTATGCGCCGCAGCACGCCCTTGCCCGACAGCAGCGGCAGGTTCAGATCCAGCAGCACCACGTCGTAGCGGCCCTGGCGCAGCAGCCGGTCGGCCGCCGCGCCATCGGCCACCTGATCCACCACAAAGTCCTGCGCACGCAGCAGTTCGGCCAGCCAGTGGGCCAGCCGCTCGTCGTCCTCGATCAGCAGTAGTTTCATGGGGCGTGGGCGGCGCAGGTGCGTACTCGCAGTTTGATAGCTATTTGCGCTTGCTGGGCATGCGTTTACCCCAAGTTTTCCGATGAATAACGCGTAGCAAGGGTAAACCCTGAGAAATATTGCGCCGCAACGAAAGCCGGCTGAAGGACGGGCCTGCCTACAGTGAAACGCATTCCCGTTTCCGGAGACCACCCTATGTCTACCTTGTCTCGCCGCACCCTGCTGGCCGTCGCCATGGGCGCCATGCTGGCCGCGGGCGCACCGCTGGCCCAGGCCGCCGACGCGCCCATCACCATCATGGTGGGCGGCATCAACAAGATCATCTACCTGCCGGCCAAGCTGACCGAGGCCCTGGGCTACTTCAAGGACGAGGGCCTGCAGGTCGAGCTGCAGTCCCAGCCTGCGGGCGTGGACGCCGAGAACCAGCTCATCGCCGGCGCCGTGCAGGGCGTGGTCGGCTTCTACGACCACACCATAGACCTGCAGGCCAAGGGCAAGGAGGTGCAGGCCATCGCCGTGTTCGGCAAGGTGCCGGGCGAGGTGGAAATGGTCTCGGCCAAGGCCGCGCCCAGCTTCAAGAGCATGGCCGATGCCAAGGGAAAGACCCTGGGCGTGACCGGCCTGGGCTCGTCCACCGACTTCCTGACGCGCTACCTGGCGCTGCGCCAGGGGGTGGAGTCCAAGGACTATTCGCTGTTGCCGGTGGGCGCCGGCACCAGCTTCATCGCCGCCATGCAGCAAGACCGCATACAGGCCGGCATGACCACCGAGCCCACGGTGTCGCAGCTGCTCAAGACCGGCCAGGCCCAGGTGCTGGTGGACATGCGCACGGAGGAGGGCACGCGCGCCGCCTTGGGCGGCCTGTACCCGGCCGCCAGCCTGTACGTGGCCAACAGCTGGGCCGAAAGCCATAAGGAGCAGGCCGGCAAGCTGGCGCACGCCTTTGCGCGCACCATGCAGTACATCCATACGCACAGCGCCGAGCAGATCGCCGAGCTGATGCCGCGCGACTACTACGGCAACGACAAGGCGCTGTACGTGACGGCGCTCAAGGCCTCGCTGCCCATGTTCACCAGCGACGCCCGCATGCCCGCCGGCGGGCCGGAGACGGTGCTCAAGGTGCTGTCCACCTTCAAGCCCCAGGTCAAGGCCAGCAACATCGACCTGTCCAAGACCTACAGCAACGCCTATCTGCTGGAAGCGAAATGACCATGGAAACCAGCCCGCAAGGCGCCCGGCCGGCCATCGAATTCGGCGACGTGTCGCTGCGCTTCATCTCGGCCGAGGGCCAGGCCACGGTGACGCTGCGCAACTTCAGCATGCGCGTGGCGCGCGGCGAGTTCGTGGCCATCGTCGGGCCCACGGGTTGCGGCAAGTCCACCACGCTGAACCTGATTACCGGCCTGCTGCGCCCCACGCTGGGCAGCGTGCAGGTGATGGGCCGGCCGGTGGACGGCATTGACCCGCGCATAGGCTTCGTGTTCCAGGCCGACGCCGTGTTCCCCTGGCGCAACGTGCTGGACAACGTGGCCGCCGGCCCGCTGTTTCGCGGCCTGCCGCGCCGCCAGGCGCATGAACAGGCGGCGCTGTGGATCACCGACGTGGGCCTGGCCGGCTTTGAGCACCACTACCCGCACCAGCTCTCGGGCGGCATGCGCAAGCGCGTGGCGCTGGCCCAGACCTTCATCAACAGTCCCGAGATCCTGCTCATGGACGAGCCCTTCTCGGCGCTGGACATGCAGACGCGCACGCTGATGCAAGACGAGCTGCTCAAGCTCTGGTCGCGCACCGGCGGCTCGGTGGTCTTCGTCACGCACGACATTGACGAGGCCATTGCCCTGGCCGACCGGGTGTTCGTGCTCTCGGCGCGCCCGGCCACGCTCAAGCGCGTGTACGCGGTGGATCTGCCGCGCCCGCGCGTCATGTCCCAGGTGCGCTACGACGCGCACTTCATAGAACTGTCCAAGAGCATCTGGGCCGACCTGCGCGAAGAGGTCGTGATCCACTGAGAAAGCGCAACAAAACTTGATTAGCAAGCTGTCTCAGACTCCTTCCCCCTCAGGGCATGGGTATCTACACAACTTTTTAGTAGCTCACAACGCTTGATTGACGCGGGTCTTTTCTCCCTCTCCCCTCGCGGGAGAGGGTTGGGGAGAGGGGGCAGGCAAGGCATTGTTCCCAGACTCCCCCCTCTCCCCCGGCCCCTCTCCCGCGAGGGGAGAGGGGAAGAGGAGGGCCCAGCGAGGGACTTGTGTAGATACCCATGCCCTCTGGAGGAAGGTGGGGATGGGGGCTGGAGCGCCGGCATCTTGCCGGCACCAAAGCACGGACGCCGCTGGCCCCCACCCCAGCCCTCCCCCAGCGGGGGAGGGAGTGGGACTGGCCATCCGAGAGGCGTTGCTAGCAAAGAAACACAAACGGAGGCTTGCCATGGACACCCCGGTCACTGCCGCCCTGCCCGCCGCACTCAGCGATGCCGCGCTGGCGCGCGAATCGGCGCGCGCGCAAGGTGCGCTGCGCCGGCGCCGCTGGCTCATCATCGGCCTGCGCCTGCTGTTTTTATTCGTGGTGCTGGGCGGCTGGGAGCTGGCCGCGCAGCGCAAATGGATAGACCCGTTCTTCTATTCCCAGCCCTCGCTGATCTGGGCGCAGATCGTGGAATGGGTGCGCGACGGCACGTCGCAGGGCCCGCTATGGCTGCAGATCGCCGTGACGCTGGAGGAGACCGTCATCGGCTTTCTGATCGGCGGCGTGGGCGGCATCGTCTGCGGCATCGTGCTCGGGCGCAACAAGCTGCTGGCCGACGTGTTCAGCCTGTACATCAAGATTGCCAACTCGATACCGCGCGTGGTGCTGGGCTCGGTGTTCGTCATCGCGCTGGGGTTGGGCATGGCCTCCAAGGTGGCCCTGGCCGTGGTGATGGTGTTCTTCGTGGTCTTCGGCAACGCCTTCCAGGGCGTGATCGAGGCCGACAAATACCTGATCGCCAACGCCCGCATCCTGGGCGCCTCGCGCCGCCAGGTGACGGCAGCCGTCGTCATCCCGTCGGCCATGTCCTGGATATTGGCCAGCCTGCATGTCAGCTTCGGCTTTGCCCTGGTCGGCGCGGTGGTGGGTGAGTTTCTGGGCGCCAGGCAGGGCATGGGCCTGCTCATCTCCACCGCGCAGGGCGCCTTCAACGCCAGCGGCGTGTTTGCCGCCATGATCTTGCTGGCGGCGGTGGCGCTGGTAGCCGACTTTTTGCTCACGCGGCTGGAAAAGCGCCTGCTCAAGTGGCGGCCGGCGGCGTTTTGAGGCGCCGCATGCGTATCGCATCGAACGGGCAGCGCAGCGCGCACAGCGCGCAGCCGGTGCAGCCCTCGGCGTCGTGCAGCGTGGAGCGCTTGGGCCCCCAGGCCGATGCGTCTTCGGTCTGCAGCGACAGCACATGCGGCGCGCACACCGCCACGCACCAGCCGCAGCCGGTGCAGCGGCCCGGGTCTATCACGGGCAGGGCCTTGCGCGGTGCGGCTGCTGTCATGCCGGCACAGGTTCAGCGCCGCTGCAGCGCCTTGGGCCCATAGGC
>JAFEES010000223.1 GCA_018240995.1 Pseudomonadota bacterium
CCGGCGACGCCGCGGCCCCCATGGGCAGCGCCGAGCCGCAGGCGCCCGAGCCCGCGCCCGCCGCGCCTGATGCCGCGCTGGCCGGCATGGCGGGCGCCGAAGACCAAATGGCCGAGCAGATCGCCGAGCAGGCCAGCTACTGGGTGCACCAGCAGACCCAGAACGCCGAGCTGACGCTGGATCAGGACGGCCGGCCGGTGGCGGTACGCGTGGCCCTCACCGGCGACCAGGCCCATGTGAGCCTGCGCAGCGACCAGGCCGAGGCGCGCCAACTGCTGGACGCGGGCCGCGAGCAGCTGCAGGACATGCTGCAGCGCCAGGGCCTGCAGCTGGCCGGCATGACGGTGGGCACCGGGGGCGGCGGCAATGGCACGGGCGTACGCCCCGATGGTCGCGAGGCCGGCCGCCAGGGCGCGCAGCGTGCCAGCGTGCAGGCAGCGCTGCCCGTGGGCACGGCGGCGCGCGGTGCGGGTGTGAGCACACGCTCGGTGGATATCTTCGTGTAATTCCATTTCCGAATCACCCGTGTCGTTGTTGCTTCGCCTTGTCGTGCGACAGCCTCCTAGACACGAATGATTTGGAAACGGAATCACGGCGCAAGCGCCCGAAAACCGGGGTTTTGGGCTTTTATTCCGGCGATCGGCGCGGGGGCGGCGGCTGAATAATCGGGCATCGAGCAGGCAGTGCCTACGGGCTTTCGGTCTGCAGTCCCACTGTCTGACGCGGCCCGCGCGCAAGAAAGTCCGAACGTGTCCGAAACCACCGCCGCCCCGGCCAAGGGCAAGAGCAAGAAGCTGATCATCATCGTTGCCGCCCTGGCCCTGCTGCTGGCGGCGGGCGGCGCTGCCGCCTGGCTGCTGCTGGGCAAGCGCGGCGGTGGCGGTGAAGAGGAGGAGGGGCATGCGCCGGTGGCCCAGGCGGCACACCCCAAGACGCCGCCCACCTTCCTGCCCATGGAGAACATGGTGGTGAACCTGGCCGACCCCGGCGGCGACCGCTTTGCCCAGGTGGGCATCACGCTGGAGCTGGCGGACGCCAAGACCGGCGAGCTCGTCAAGAGCTATATGCCCAGCATTCGCAACGGTGTGCTGCTGCTGGTGTCGCAGCGCAGCACCGACGAGCTGCTGACGCGCGAGGGCAAGGAAAAACTGGCCGTGGACATACGCCGCGAGGTCTCGCGCCCGCTGGGTTTCACGGTGCCCAAGGCGCGCAAGCGCCCGGCCAAGCGCGAACCCGATGAGGATGACGAGGACGATGATGCGCCGCGTCGCCCCAAGGTGGACAACAACCCGGTGCGCCAGGTTCTGTTCTCCAGCTTCATCATCCAGTAATTCCATTTCTAAATCAGCCGTGTCGTTGTTGCTTCGCCTTGTCGTGCTACAGCACTGCCTGCGGCTTGGCGCCTAGACACGAATGATTTGGAAACGGAATAAGAACATATGAACCGTCTAAGGGGGGCGTTGCCGTGAGTGAGTCCTTTCTGTCCCAGGAAGAGGTCGATGCGCTGCTGGAGGGCGTGACGGGCGAGAGCCAGAAGACCGTCAAGGAGGAGATCGAGGCCGGTGCCATCCGCGACTACGACATCTCCAGCCAGGAGCGCATCGTGCGCGGGCGCATGCCGACGATGGAGATCGTCAACGAGCGCTTCGCACGCAACTTCCGCATCGGCCTGTTCAACTTCATACGCCGCAGCCCCGAGATCTCGGTGGGCGCGGTGTCGGTGCAGCGCTACAACGCCTTCTTGCGCGAGCTGGTGGTGCCGACCAACTTCAACATCGTCGCCATCCGCCCGCTGCGCGGCAGCGGCCTGATCGTGTGCGAGCCCTCGCTGGTGTTCGGCATCATCGACACGCTGTATGGCGGCGTAGGCAAGTTCCAGACGCGCATCGAGGGGCGCGACTTCTCGGCCACCGAGCAGCGCGTCATCAACCGCCTGGTGGAGGTGATCACCACCGAGTACAAGAAGGCCTGGCAGGGCATCTACCCGCTGGAGCTGGCCTACCAGCGCTCGGAGATGCAGCCGCAGTTTGCCAACATCGCCACGCCCAGCGAGATCGTGGTCTCCACGGCGTTCCAGCTGGAGATCGGCGACCTGTCGGGGGCCATCCACATCTGCATGCCCTACGCCACGCTGGAGCCGATACGCGACGTGCTGTATTCGGCCACGCAGGGCGACGCCATCGAGGTGGACAGGCGCTGGGTGCGCGTGCTCACGCGTGAGATCCAGGCTGCCGAGGTGACCCTGGTGGCCGAGCTGGCGCGCGCCGACGCCACGGTGGAGCAGTTGCTGGCCATGAAGCCGGGCGACTTCATCGAGCTGGAGCGCCAGCCGCGCATACGCGCCACCATAGAAGGCGTGCCGATTTTCGACTGCCAGTACGGCACCCACAACGCCAAGTACGCGATCCGCGTCGAGGAGAACCTGCGCGGCGCAGAGACCCATTGGATGGGAGAGAAACATGTCAACTGAATCCGATCACAACGACCCCAATGGCGCCGCGGCGGACGATCCGTTTGCCGGCTGGGCCGAGGCCCTGGAAGAGCAAAAGAGCGCCGATGCGCAGGCCATGCCGGCCGAGCAGGGCGGCCCGCTGTCGGGCGAGCCCGTGCGTCCCTATGGAGGTGGCGGCGGTGGCGGCGAAGCCCCGGTGCAGGACATCAACATGGTGTTGGACATCCCGGTGCAGCTGTCGGTGGAGCTGGGCCGCACCAAGGTGCCCATCAAGTACATCCTGCAGCTGGCCCAGGGCTCGGTGGTGGAGCTGGACGCGCTGGCCGGCGAGCCCATGGACGTGCTGGTCAACGGCTACCTCATCGCCCAGGGCGAGGTGGTGGTGGTGAACGACAAGTTCGGCATCCGCCTGACCGACGTGGTCACGCCCTCGGAGCGCCTGCGCCGTGTCAGCCGGGGTTGATGCCATGGGCATGACGCAGACCTTGCTGCTGGTGGTGCTGCTGATCGCGGCGCTGGCGGCCGTGCCCTGGCTGATACGCCGCCTGCAGCAGCAGCGCGCCGGCCTGCAGGGGCCGGCGGGCGCCACGTCGCGCGTGCTCTCGGCCGTGGCCGTGGGGCCGCAGCAGCGTGTGGTGACCGTGGAAGTGGGCCTGGCGCAGCAGCGCACGGTGCTGGTGCTGGGCGTCACGGCGCAGCAGATCAACTGCCTGCATGTGCTGCCCGCGGCAGGTGGCGAGCCGGCCGAATTTGCCGCCGCCATGGGCGCGGCGCGTGCCCAGGCCGGCCAGTCGGGTGAGGGTGACGCCCATGCATAGGCTGGTACGCGCCAGCGCCGCCCTGGCGGGCCTGCTGCTGGCGGGCGTGGCCTTTGGGCAGCAGCAGCCGGGCGCTGCGGGCACGCTGCCGCTGGTGATAGGCAGCGGCGCGGGCGGCGCCAGCTACTCGGTGCCGATACAAACGCTGCTGTTCTTCACGGCGCTGTCCTTCCTGCCGGCGGTGCTGCTGATGATGACCGGCTTTACGCGCATCGTCATCGTGCTGTCGCTATTGCGCCAGGCCATAGGCACGCAGCAGGCGCCGCCGAACCAGGTGGTGGTGGGCCTGTCGCTGTTCCTCACGCTGTTCGTCATGGGCCCCACGCTGGACAAGGTGCACCAGGAGGCCTATGTGCCCTACAGCACCAACGCCTTGAGCTTCGAGCAGGCACTGGAAAAGGCCGAGGCACCGATGCGCGGCTTCATGCTCAAGCAGACGCGCCAGTCGGACTTTGCGCTGTTCGCGCGCCTGGCCAAGCTGGAGCCCAGCGTGACGGCCGAGACCGCGCCGCTGCGCGTGCTGGTGCCGGCCTTCGTCACCAGCGAGCTGAAGACCGCGTTCCAGATCGGCTTCATGGTCTTCATTCCGTTTCTGATCATCGACATGGTGGTCTCCAGCGTGCTCATGTCGCTGGGCATGATGATGCTGTCGCCGGTGCTGGTGGCGCTGCCGTTCAAGCTCATGCTGTTCGTGCTGGCCGATGGCTGGAACCTGTTGATCGGCTCGCTGGCCGCCAGCTTTTCCACGTGAAGGAATTTCCATGACTTCGCAATTCGTACTCACCATGGGCCGCGATGCGCTCACCCTGCTGCTCATGATCGCCCTGCCGGTGCTGGGCGCGGTGATGGCCGTGGGCCTGCTGGTGAGCATCTTTCAGGCCGTGACGCAGATCAACGAGGCCACGCTGGCCTTCGTGCCCAAGCTGATCGCGGCCGTGGTGGTGTTCACCATCGCCGGGCCGTGGATGATCGCCACGCTGGTGGACTACCTGCGCCGCACCATAGAGGCCATCCCATCGGTGGTGGGCTGATGAGACCACGCACCACGCACCACGCACCACGTCCCCAAAGATGATCACCTTCACCGAGGCCCAGATCATGGCCTGGCTGTCGCCGGTGCTGTGGCCGTTCCTGCGCGTGCTGGCGCTGTTCACGGCGGCGCCGGTGTTTTCCATGCGCGCCATTCCGGTGCGCGTGCGCATTGGCCTGGCCTTCTTCGTGGCGCTGTGCGCGCAGGCGGTGCTGCCCGCGCCGCCGGTGATAGACCTGAACGGCCGCGAGGCCCTGGGCGCCGTGCTACAGCAGGTGGGCGTGGGCCTGGCCGTGGGCTTTGCCGTGCGCCTGGTGTTTGCCGCCGTGGAGCTGGCGGGCGAGCTCATAGGCCTGCAGATGGGCCTGAACTTCGCCTCGTTCTTCGACCCGCTGGCCAACGCCCAGGTGAGTGCCGTGGCGCGCTTCTTCGGCAATATCGCCATGCTGCTGTTCGTGGTGGTCAACGGTCACCTGATGGTGCTGATGGCCCTGGTGAAGAGCTTTGACAGCTTTCCCGTGAACGGCAACCTGCTGCAGGCCG
>JAFEES010000224.1 GCA_018240995.1 Pseudomonadota bacterium
CGAGCCGGGCAGGAAGGCGCGGATGCCGTTGACCAGCACGGTGAGGCCGCCCTTGACCTTGCCGGACGTGGTGCCGGTGACGAATTCGCCCGATTCCAGGGCCTTTTCCAGCGACAGCCAGGAGGCCAGACGCTTGGCGGTGTCGCGGCTGAGGATGGTGTCGCCGTAGCCGTTTTCGATGGAGCCGATGGCAACCGACACGAAGTCGCCCACCTGGACTTCGATTTCGCCCTGGTCGTTCTTGAATTCGTCGATCGGCACGTAGGCTTCGGACTTCAGGCCAGCGTTCACGACGACGAAGTTGTGCTCGACGCGCACGACCTCGGCGGTGATGACCTCGCCAGGACGCATCTCGGTGCGTTGCAGCGATTCTTCAAACAGGGCGGCAAAAGATTCGGACATGTGTTTCCTTGTCCGCACCACAGGATTTACGGCTACACCATTGCGGCCGTTTCTAAGACTATGGGCGGAGGGTGGTGGCTTGGATGGCCACGGGGGTTAAGGTCAAAAAACCACACCACCAATGCGCCGCGCGGCGCGACAGGGGCGGTGTGGGCGGGTTTTCAGCCAGCCGCCGCGGTGGCGAAGGGCTGATGTTCTTGCCACCAGACAAGCACCTGGCTCACGGTCTCGTCGATCGTGAGCGTGGAGTTGTCTAGCGCCAAGGCGTCTTGCGCGGCTTTGAGCGGTGCGGCGCTGCGGTTTTGATCGCGTGCGTCGCGTGCCTCAAGGTCTGCGCGAAGGTCAAAGATATTAGCCGAAAGTCCCTTGGAAATCAACTGTTTGTAGCGCCGGTCGGCACGGCAGGCGGCGCTGGCGGTCATGAAGACCTTGAGCGGCGCGCCCGGGAAGATCACCGTCCCCATGTCGCGCCCGTCGGCCACCAGGCCCGGCAGGCGCCGAAAGCCATGCTGCAGCGCGATGAGGGCCTTGCGCACCAGGGGCAGGGCAGAGACGCGCGAGGCGTTCATGCCGGCCTCTTCGGTGCGGATGGCCTCGCTCACGTCGGCGTCGCCCAGCCAGATCTGGCTGCCCTCGAAGCGCACCGGCAGCGTGCGCGCCAGCTGTGCGATGGCGGCTTCGTTTTCAGCGCTGAGGTTGATGCCGGCCTGCACCGCCGCCAGGGCCGTGACGCGGTAGAGCGCGCCCGAGTCGAGAAAGTGGTAACCCAGCCGCGCCGCCACCTCGGCCGCCACCGTGCCCTTGCCGGAGGCCGTGGGGCCGTCGATGCAGATCACCGGGACATGCCCGGAGTCGGCCTGCGCGACCTGGAACAGCGCCTCGAAATAATCGGGGAAGGTCTTGGCCACGCATTTCGGGTCTTCGATGCGCACCGGCAGGCGCGCCGGGTTGAAGGCCGCGAGCGAGAAGCACATGGCGACGCGGTGGTCGTCGTAGGTGTGGATGCTGGCGGCGCGCCAGTCACGCGCCGTGGCCGGGGGGGTGACGCGCAGGTAGTCCGCGCCTTCCTCGACGCTGGCGCCCAGCTTGCGCAGCTCTATGGCCATGGCGGCCAGGCGGTCGGTTTCCTTCACGCGCCAGCTGGCAATGTTGGTCAGCGTGGTTGTGCCCTCGGCGTACAGCGCCATCACGGCCAGGGTCATGGCGGCATCGGGGATGTGGTTGCAGTCCAGCTCGATGGCCTTCAGCGGCCAGCTGCCGCGCGCTATGTGCAGCCAGTTGGGCCCGCCCGTGATCTGCGCGCCCATGGCGCGGGCGGCCTCGACAAAGCGTATGTCGCCCTGAATCGAGTCCAGTCCCACGCCTTCGATTTTTATGCCATTTTGGCCGTTGACACCCGTTGCGATTGCGCCAAGCGCTATGAAGTAACTAGCAGAGGAGGCGTCCGCCTCGACATGGATGCTGCCCGGTGACTGGTAGCGGCTGCCGGCCGGGATGGTGAAGCGCTGCCAGGCGTCATGCCGCACGGCAATGCCAAAGCGTGCCAGCAGCTCCAGGGTGATGTGGATGTAGGGCCGGGAGATCAGCTCGCCCACCACCTCGATGACGATGTCCTGCTCGCGCGCCACCAGCGGCAACGCCATCAGCAGGGCGGTGAGGAACTGGCTGGAGACATCGCCGCGCACGCGTATCGGCTCTTGCAGGCGCAGCTGTGGCAGGCCGGCGCCGTGGGCTATGTGCAGCGGCGGATAGCCGTCATTGCCCAGGTAGTCGATGTGGCAGCCTAGCTGGCGCAGCGCGTCCACCAGGTCGCCAATCGGGCGTTCGTGCATGCGCGGCACACCCGACAGCTGGTATTCGCCGCCTAGCAGCGCCAGCGCGGCGGTCAACGGGCGCATGGCGGTGCCGGCGTTGCCCATGAACAGCCGGGCGGGCGAGCGCGGCAATGTACCGTTCAGACCGCCCAGCCCGGTGATGCGCACCAGGCCGTTGCCGGCCTCGTCCACCGTGCAGCCGAGCTCGCGCAGCGCGTCCAGCATCACGCGCGTGTCGTCGCTGGCCAGCAGGTCGTGCACCTCGGTCTGGCCCTGGCTCAGGGCGGCCAGCAGCAGCACGCGGTTGGAGATGCTCTTGGAGCCGGGCAGCTGCACGCTGCCCGCGGCGCCCGCCAGGGGCGGCAGGTCTAGGAATGGTGTGGCAAACATCAGGCGTCCTATCAGGCGTCCTTGTGGCCGCGTTGCGCGCCCATGCGCCAGTGGGCGCGGGTGTGGCTGGCCAGGGTGATCAGGTCTTCCAGGGGCTGGTCGCTGCCGGCGCGCATGGCGTCTTCCAGGCCTTGCAGCGCCTGCTTGAACAGCTGGGACTGGGCCAGCACCTCGTCACGGTTGGCGCGCAGTATGTCGCGCCACATCTTCGGGTCGCTGGCGGCGATGCGCGTGAAGTCGCGAAAGCCCGGGCCGGCCAGGGCCAGCAGCTCGTCCGACTTGGGCTGGCTGATGATGCTGGAGAGCATGGCGAAGGCCAGCATGTGGGGCAGGTGGCTCACGGCGGCAAAGGCGGCGTCGTGTGATTCGGGCGCCATGCTGCTCACGCGGCTGCCCAGCTGCGTCCACAGCTCCTCGGCGCGGCGCAGCTGGGCCGTGAGCGTGCGCTCAGTGGGCGTGAGGATGACCTGGCGGCCGCGATACAGCTCGGCCTCGGCATGTTCCACGCCCGAAACTTCGCGCCCGGTGATCGGGTGCGCGGGCACGAAGGAGCCGAACTGCTCGCGCAGGGCGCGCCGCGCAGCTTGCACCACGTCGGCCTTGGTCGAGCCCACGTCCATCACCAGCACCTGCGGCGTGATCAGGTGCTTGATGGCCTTGAGCGTGGCCTCGGTGGCGGCCACGGGCACGGCCAGCAGCACGATGTCGGCGCCGGCCGCGGCCAGCAGGGCCGAGGGCGCCTCGACGTCGATCACGCCGAGCTGGCGCGCGCGCTCGGTGGTGGAGGGCGACTTGCTGTAGCCCACCACGCGCTGCACCAGTCCGGCCTTTTTCATGGCCAGGGCGAAGGAGCCGCCCATCAGGCCGCAGCCGATCAGGCCAAGTTGCTCAAACATGGCCATGTCTTACGCTGCCACCGGATAGGTGCCCAGCAGCTTGTAGAAGGCGCACAGCTGTTGCAGCTCACCCAGGGCCTGGGCCACGTTGGGCTCGGCGGGGTGGCCCTCGATGTCGATGTAGAAGTAGTACTCCCACTGGCCGGTACGCGCCGGGCGCGACTCGAAGCGCGTCATGGACACGCCGTATTTCTTCAGCGGCACCAGCAGGTCGTGCACGGCGCCGGGGCGATTGGGCACGGAGATGATGAGGCTGGTGCAATCGTGGCCCGAGGGCGCGGCGGTGGCCAGCGTATGTGGCAGGCAGATCACGGCGAAGCGCGTGCGGTTGTAGGCCTCGTCCTGGATCGCATGGGCCACCACGTGCAGGCCGTATTGCTGCGCCGCGCGCTCGCTGGCCAGCGCCGCCCAGGCCGGGTTGGTGGCGGCCAGACGCGCGCCTTCGGCGTTGCTGGACACGGGGCGGCGCTCGGCGTGCGGCAGGTGCTTGGACAGCCAGGCCTGGCATTGCGCCAGAGCCTGCGGGTGGGCCAGCACGGCCTCGATCGCCTCGGCGTGGTTCACCTGGCGCAGCAGGTTGTGGCGCACCAGCAGGCTCACCTCGCCCACCACATGGCAGGGGGTGTGCAAGAACATGTCCAGCGAGCGCGTGACCACGCCCTCGTTGGAGTTTTCCACGCCCACCACGCCGTACTGGGCGCTGCCCGCGGCCGTGGCGTGGAACACCTCGTCGAAGTTGGCGCAATACATCAGGTCGGCGGCGCCACCGAAGTACTCGATGGCCGCCTGCTCGCAGAACGTGCCCTCTGGGCCGAGTACGGCCACGCGCTGGGGTGATTCCAGCGCCAGGCAGGCAGACATGATCTCGCGCCAGATGGCGGCCACATGCGCGCCCTTGAGCGGGCCGGGGTTGGCGCGGGTGATCTTCTCGATCACCTGGGCCACACGGTCGGGGCGGAAGAAGGGCGTGCCCTCGCGCTTCTTCAGCTCGCCCACCTGCTCGGCCACCTCGGCGCGTTGATTGAGCAGGGTGAGGAGCTGCTTGTCGATGCTGTCGATCTGCACGCGCAGGCTGGCCAGATCGGGGGAGGCTTGGGGCTCTGTCATGGGGCGTTGTGCGTTGTGCGATATGCGTTGTGCGATATGCGTTGTGCGTGGGGCGTTGTGCGTGGGGCGTTGTGCGCTGGCACTCAACGCCGGGCGCTGAGCGCAAAACTAGTACAGCGACACGGAGGTATCGGAACAAGATGAAAGCGCTGAATTCGCGCCC
>JAFEES010000225.1 GCA_018240995.1 Pseudomonadota bacterium
GCCGCCGCGCTCGTCGGGCATGTGCCAGGCCAGGGCGTACTGGCCCAGCACCACGGTAAAGGCAAGCTGTGGCAGCTGCGCCAGCAGTTGCGCGCGCCAGGCCGGCGCGCATTCAGGGCGCGGCGGGGCATCGCCGGAGGCGCCCTTGCCGGGGTAGCAAAAACCCATGGGCAAGATGGCCACGCGTGCCGGGTCGTAGAACTGCTCCGGCGTCAGACCGAGCCAGTCGCGTAGGCGCTGTCCGCTGGCGTCGTCAAACGGTATGCCCGAGGCATGCACCTTGCGCCCCGGTGCCTGGCCCGCTATCAATATGCGTGCGCTGCGGCCGGCCTGCAGCACCGGCCGCGGGCCCAGCGGCAGGTGGGCGGCGCAGATGGTGCAGGCGCGCACGCGGCGCAGCAGGGCTGGGAGCGATTCGTGGCGGGGCATGGTGGCTTTCGTCGCGCAGCATTGTCGAGCATGGGCGGATTTGCCCGCTACCATCAATGACTCGCCCCCTGCCATGTCCATGAAGCCTGCTGCCGCCCACCAACCCCTGGCCGAACGCCTGCGACCGCACGCGCTGGGCGAGGTCATAGGCCAGCAGCATGTGCTGGGGCCGGGCATGCCGCTACGCCTGGCCTTCGAGTCCGGCCGGCCGCACAGCTGCATCCTGTGGGGCCCGCCGGGCGTGGGCAAGACGACCATCGCACGCCTCATGGCCCAGGCCTTCGATGCACAGTTCATCAGCATCAGCGCCGTGCTGGGGGGGGTGAAGGACATACGCGATGCCGTGCAGCTGGCGGAAGGCGCGGCGGGCGGGCTTATGCAGCAGCGCACCATCGTCTTCGTCGATGAGGTGCACCGCTTCAACAAGAGCCAGCAGGACGCCTTTTTGCCGCATGTGGAAAGCGGCCTGTTCACCTTTGTCGGCGCGACCACCGAGAACCCCTCGTTCGAGGTCAACTCGGCCCTGCTGTCGCGCGCCGTGGTCTACGTGCTGCAGCCGCTGGCGCCCGATGAGTTGAAGCAGATCGTGGCCAAGGCGCAGGCGCTACAAGCCTTGCCAGCTATTGAAGATGAAGCTGTAGAGCGGCTAGTGGCCTACGCCGACGGCGATGCACGACGCCTGCTGAACACGCTGGAAACCCTGGCCATCACGGCAACCCAGGCGGGCATCACGCGCATAGCGGATGCCTGGGTGGTGCGCGTGCTGGGCGAGCGCATGCGCCGCTACGACAAGGGCGGCGAGCAGTTCTACGACACCATCAGTGCGCTGCACAAGTCGGTGCGCGGCTCCGACCCCGACGCCGCGCTGTACTGGCTGGTGCGCATGCTCGACGGCGGGGTCGACCCGCGCTACATGGCGCGGCGCATCGTGCGCATGGCCTGGGAGGACATCGGCCTGGCGGATCCGCGTGCCATGCAGATCGCCAATGAGGCGGCTCAGACCTACGAGCGCCTCGGGTCACCCGAGGGCGAGCTGGCGCTGGCCCAGGCCGTGCTCTACCTGGCCGTGGCGCCCAAGAGCAACGCCGGCTACATGGCCTACAACAAGGCGCGCGCCTTCGTGAAGCAGGACGGCACCCGCCCCGTTCCCCTGCACCTGCGCAATGCGCCCACGCGGCTCATGAAACAGCTCGACTACGGCAAGGGCTACCGCTACGCCCATGACGAGGCGGACGGGTTTGCCGCCGGTGAAAACTACCTGCCCGAAGGCATGGAGCCGCCGGGCTTTTACGAGCCCGTGGCGCGCGGGCTGGAGATCAAGATAGGCCAGAAGCTCCAGGAGTTGCGCGCGCGCAACGCCGCCGCAGGTCGGAAATAGGCTCCTGGCCAGTGAGCCAGGGAAAACACCGCCCCGACCTGCCCGCGGGTGGCGGCAAAGCCGTGACAAAATCCCGCACCCAACCCGCGCAGACCTTTGGCTCGCGGGTTTTTTGGTACATGGCAGACAGGCCCACAAGGCTGCACCGAGCATTGGTGCCTGCTGCTGGGAACGTCAACACAAAGGACATTTTCTTATGGACATCTTGCTGCAACAGATCATCAACGGTCTGGTTCTTGGCAGCATGTACGCCTTGATAGCCCTGGGCTACACCATGGTGTACGGCATCATCCAACTGATCAATTTTGCGCATGGCGAGGTGCTCATGGTCGGGGCGCTGACCAGCTGGAGCTGCATCGGCCTGATGCAGGACGCCATGCCGGGTGCGCCAGGCTGGCTCATCTTGCTGCTGGCCACGGTGATCGCCTGCGTGGTGGCGGCGGCCCTGAATTTCACCATCGAGAAGGTCGCCTACAAGCGCCTGCGCAGCAGCCCGCGCCTGGCGCCCCTGATCACCGCCATCGGCATGTCCATCCTGCTGCAGACGCTGGCCATGATCATCTGGAAGCCCAACTACAAGCCCTATCCCACGCTGCTGCCGGCCACGCCGTTCCAGATCGGCGGCGCGGTGATGACCACCACCCAGGTGCTGATCCTGGCGGTGACGGTTTTGGCGCTGGCCTCCATGGTGTACCTGGTGGGCTACACCCGCCTGGGCCGGGCCATGCGCGCCACGGCGGAAAACCCGCGCGTGGCGGCGCTCATGGGCGTCAAGCCGGACATGGTGATCTCGGCCACCTTCATCATCGGCGCGGTGCTGGCGGCCATTGCCGGCATCATGTGGGCGGCCAACTACGGCACGGCCCAGCACACCATGGGCTTCCTGCCGGGGCTCAAGGCCTTCACGGCGGCGGTGTTCGGCGGCATTGGCAACCTGACGGGCGCGGTCGTGGGCGGCATCTTGCTGGGCCTGATCGAGGCCATTGGCTCGGGCTACATCGGCGACCTGACCGGCGGCGTGCTGGGCAGCCACTACACCGACATTTTTGCCTTCATCGTGCTCATCATCATCCTCACGCTGCGCCCCTCGGGCCTGCTGGGTGAACGTGTGGCCGATCGCGCCTGAAGAGGATCAGACCATGAAAAACAACAAGATCCAATGGATCCTGGGCGGTATCGCCCTGCTGGTGCTGCCGCTGGTGCTGCAGTATTTCGGCAACGCCTGGGTGCGCATCGCCGACCTGGCCTTGCTGTACGTGATGCTGGCCCTGGGCCTGAACATCGTGGTTGGCTACGCCGGCCTGCTGGACTTAGGCTATGTGGCCTTCTACGCCGTGGGCGCCTATATGTTCGCCTTGCTGGCCTCGCCCCACCTGACGGAGAACTTCGCCTGGTTTGCCGCGCATTTCGCCGACGGCATGCATCTGTCGCTGTGGGTGGTGATACCGCTGGCCCTGGTGCTGGCGGCCTGCACCGGGGTGCTGCTGGGCATTCCGGTGCTCAAGCTGCGCGGCGACTACCTGGCCATCGTGACGCTGGGTTTTGGCGAGATCATCCGCATCTTCCTGAACAACCTGGATCACCCGGTGAACATCACCAACGGGCCCAAGGGCATAGGGCAGATCGACTCGGTGAAGATCTTCGGCCTGGATCTGGCGCGGCGCCTGGAGCTGTTCGGCTTCGACATCAATTCCGTCACGCTGCACTACTACCTGTTCCTGGTGCTGGTGCTGATCACCATCGTCATCTGCTATCGCCTGCAGGACTCGCGCATAGGCCGCGCCTGGATGGCCATCCGCGAGGACGAGATCGCCGCCAAGGCCATGGGCATCAACACGCGCAACATGAAGCTGCTGGCCTTCGGCATGGGGGCCTCGTTCGGCGGCGTCTCGGGCGCCATGTTCGCGGCCTTCCAGGGCTTTGTCTCGCCCGAGTCCTTCAGCCTGATGGAGTCGGTGATGATCGTCGCCATGGTGGTGCTGGGCGGCCTGGGCCATATCCCGGGCGTGATCCTGGGCGCCGTGCTGCTGTCGGCGCTACCCGAGGTGCTGCGCTACGTGGCCGGTCCGCTGCAGGCCATGACCGACGGGCGCCTGGACGCGTCCATCCTGCGCCAGCTGCTGATCGCGTTGGCCATGATCATCGTCATGCTGCTGCGTCCGCGTGGCCTGTGGCCCGCGCCCGAGCATGGCAAGAGCCTGGCAAACAAGTCCTGACACCACGCGTAGAGCAAGAACATGACAGATACAACGAAAGACGTGGTGCTGAAGGTCGCGGGCATCTCCAAGCGCTTTGGCGGCCTGCAGGCACTGTCGGGCGTGGGCATCACCATTGAACGCGGCCAGGTCTACGGCCTGATCGGGCCCAACGGCGCCGGCAAGACGACCTTCTTCAACGTCATCACCGGCCTGTACACGCCCGATGCGGGCACCTTCGAGCTGGCCGGGCGGCCCTATGAGCCCACGGCGGTGCACAAGGTGGCCCAGGCCGGCATTGCGCGCACCTTCCAGAACATTCGCCTGTTTGCCGAAATGACGGCACTGGAGAACGTCATGGTGGGGCGCCATATCCGTACCCAATCGGGCCTGCTGGGCGCCGTGCTGCGCACCCAGGGCTTCAAGCAGGAAGAAGCCGCCATTGCCAAGCGGGCGCAGGAGCTGCTGGACTACGTCGGCGTGGGCAAGTACGCCGACTTCAAGGCGCGCACCCTGTCCTACGGCGACCAGCGCCGCCTGGAGATCGCGCGCGCACTGGCCACCGATCCGCAGCTCATCGCCCTGGATGAGCCCGCGGCCGGCATGAACGCCACCGAGAAGCTGCAACTGCGCGAGCTGATCGAGCGCATCCGCCAGGACAACCGCACCATTCTCATCATCGAGCACGACGTCAAGCTCATCATGGGCCTGTGCGACCGCGTCACGGTGCTGGACTATGGCAAGCAGATCGCCGA
>JAFEES010000226.1 GCA_018240995.1 Pseudomonadota bacterium
GTACACATGCACGGCAAAGCTCTTCGTGCCCACGGGGGCGCCGCTCCAACGCAGCACGGGCGATTGGTTCTTGCCGCTGCAGCCGAAGCTGTCGAACTCGAAAACCTGGGCGATGCTGCCGCCGGCGGGGATGTCGGGGCTGGTGAGGGTGAAGGCGGTCATGGGTGGTGCTCCTTGGCTTTGCGGTAAAACAAGCCCCCAGTATGCCGCCCGGGCCCATCAGGTGCGAGGGATGCGCCCTTCCTCCACGGCATGGCAGGCCACGCGCGTGCCGCCGTCGTTCAACAGCTGCGGGCGCTCGCTGCGGCAGCGGTCGTTGGCAAACGGGCAGCGCGGGTTGAAGGCGCAGCCCGGCGGCGGATTGAGCGGGTTGGGCACCTCGCCCTGCACGGGCGTGCGCGCGCGGCCGGTGTCGTGCATCTTGGGGATGGCGTCCAGCAGCATGCGCGTGTAGGGGTGGCGCGGGCTGCTGAACAGCTGCTGCTTGTCGGCCAGCTCCACCAGGCGGCCCAGGTACATCACGCCGACCTGGTCGCTGACATGGCGCACCACGGCCAGGTTGTGGCTGATGAACAGATAGGTCAGGCCCTGCTTGCGCTGCAGATCCTTCATGATGTTCAGCACCTGGGCCTGCACCGAGACGTCAAGCGCGCTGGTGGGCTCGTCGCAGACCAGGAATTCGGGCTCGGTGGCCAGGGCCCGCGCAATCGAGATGCGCTGGCGCTGCCCGCCCGAGAACTGGTGCGGGTACTTGGCCATGTCCGCCGCGGCCAGGCCCACGGACTGCAGCAGCTGGCCCACGCGCTCCTTGAGCGCGGCCTTGTCGCTGAGCAGGCCATGCTCGCGCAGCGGCTCGGCGATGATGTCCTCCACCAGCCAGCGCGGGTTCAGGCTGGCGTAGGGGTCTTGGAAGATCATCTGTATGCGCCGGCGCATGGCGCGCGCATCGCGCCCCTTGAAGGCCGCATGCGCGTCCTGGCCGTCGAACGTGAAGCCGCCGCGCGTGGGCTCGTACAGGCCGACCAGCAGGCGCGCCACGGTGCTCTTGCCGCAGCCCGACTCGCCCACCAGGGCCAGAGTCTTGCCACGCTCGATCTCGAAGCTCACGCCGTCCACGGCGTGCAGCAGCTGGCGCGGCTTGCGCTCGATGACGCGGTTCAGCCAGGGGGCGGAGACGTCGAAGGTGCGAGCCAGGTCATGCGCCTGCACCAGCGGCCGCCCGGCTCCCTCCCCCTTTGGGGGAGGGTTGGGGTGGGGGCCAGCGGCGCTGGCTGCATCCAAGCGCTGCCGGCCGTGCAGGCAGCCCCCATCCCCACCTTCCCCCAGAGGGGGAAGGAGTTGAACACGCGAACCACTTCAACCCTCTTCATTGATTCAAGGAACCCCCATGGCCATCTGCAACCAACGCACCATCGTCATCACCGGCGCCGGCGGCGGGCTGGGCCGCGCCTACGCGCTGGCCTTTGCCGCCGAGGGCGCCAACATCGTCGTCAACGACATCCGCCTGGATGCCGCGCAAGCCGTGGCCGACGAGGTGCAGGCCGCCGGCGGCAAGGCGATTGCCAATAGCGGCGACATCACCAGCATGGCCGGCGCGCAATCCATCCTGGACGCAGCGCTGGCCGCCTTTGGCAGCGTGCATGTGCTGGTGAACAACGCCGGCGTGCTGCGCGACCGCATGTTCCTCAGCCTGTCGGAAGAAGACTGGGACATGGTCATGCGCGTGCACCTGCGCGGCCATTTCTGCATGGCCAGCGTGTTCGGCCGCCACTGGCGCGACCAGAAGAAGGCCGGCCAGGCGGTGGATGCACGCATCATCAACACCAGCTCGGGCGCGGGCCTGCAGGGCTCCATCGGCCAGAGCAACTACGCCGCGGCCAAGGCCGGCATTGCCGGCCTGACCCTGGTGCAGGCGGCAGAACTGGCGCGCTACGGCATCACCGTGAACAGCCTGGCGCCGGCGGCGCGCACCTCCATGACCGAGGGCGCCATGCCCGATCTGGTGAAAAAGCCCGAGTCCGGCTTTGACGCCTGGGATCCGCTGAACGTGGCCTCCATCGTCGTCTGGCTGGGCAGCCCGCTGTCGGCCCATGTCACGGGGCGCTGCTTCGAGGCCAAGGGCGGCGAGATCTCGGTGGCCGACGGCTGGCACACCGGCAGCATCCGCGACAAGGGCGCGCGCTGGCAGCCGGCGGAGCTGACCGCCGTGGTCGATGAACTCATCGCCCAAGGCCCGGCGCCGCAAAAGGTCTACGGCACCTGAACCCGAACGCAGCGCGCCATGGATCTGAATCTCACCGAAGAGCAGCGCCTGATCGTGGACAGCGCTGCAGAATTTTTGGCCGCGCACAGCGGCAGCGAACGGGTGCGCAAGGTCAGCACCCAGCCCGGCGGCTGGGACGCGCCGCTGTGGCAAGGCCTGGCCGAGCTGGGTTGGTGCGGCATCCATACCGCAGAAGCCCAGGGCGGCCTGGGCCTGGGGGTGGTGGAACTGGCCTTGCTGCAAGAGCAGCTGGGGCGCCGCCTGGCCTGCGTGCCCTACTTTGACGGCGTGGCGCTGGCCGCCAGTGCCCTGCGCCAGCTGGCCGGCCACAGCGCTGTTGACGCCGCCCTGCCCTTGCTGGCCAGCGGTGAGCAGCGCTTTGCCATGGCCCTGCCGCACCCGGCTGCCACGGCCTGCAACGCCCAGGCACAGCAACAAGCTGACGGCAGCTGGCGCCTGCAAGGCCTTTGGAATCATGTCGGCAGCGCCCCACTGGCGCAGCAATTGCTGCTGCCGGCGCAGCTGGCCGACGGTAGCTGGGCCTTGTTTCTGCTGCCCGCCGATACGCCCGGCCTGAGCATCAGCCCCCAGCCCGCGCTGGACGCCACGCGCCTGTTTGGACATGTGCAGGCCGAGCAACTGCCCCTGGCCGCCGCCCAATGCCTGGCCCTGGGCGAGACCGCCGCCGGCGTGCTAGCACACACGCGCTGCATCGCCGCCATCGCCCTGGCGGCCGAGCAGGTCGGCGTGGCCCAGCAGGCGCTGGACCTGACGCTGGCCTACAGCCTGGAGCGTCAGCAGTTTGAAAAGCCCATCGCCAGTTTTCAAGCCGTCAAGCACCGCTGCGCGCAGATGCTGGTAGCCGTGGAAACCGCCCGCTCGGCAGTCTATGGCGCGGCCTGCCTGGCCGATACCGCGCCCGATGCCGCAACGCTCTTGCGCGCCGCCGCCCAGGCCACAAGCGAAGCCAGCGCAGCGGCGCTGTACTGCACGCGCGAGGCCATACAGCTGCACGGCGGCGTGGGCTTTACCTGGGAATACGACCCGCACCTGTACTTTCGCCGCGCCCAGGCCAGCAACCAGCGCCTGGCACCGCCGTCCTGGTGGCATGAGCAGGTGGCGCGGCAACTTCTGGACGAGGTTTAACCCTTCCTCCGCTGGGCATGGGCATCTGCACATCATTTTATATAGCACCCTGCGCAAAGTAGATGCGGCTTTCAGGTTGTTCCCCCCCTCTCCCCTCGCGGGAGAGGGCTGGCGAGAGGGGGGCGCCACAGCGGCGCCCCTTGGCGAAAGCCCCCTCTCCCCCGTCCCCTCTGCCGCGAGGGGAGAGGGGAGAAGAAACCAGTGCTGCACCTTGTGTAAATGCCCATCCCACCTGTGGGAAAAACCAAGACAACGAGGCAAGACCATGAATCTGCACGAAACCGCCCAAGAGCAAGCCTTTCGCGCCGAAGTACGCGCCTGGATGGACGCGCATTTGTGCGGCGAATTTGCCCCGCTGCGCGGCGCCGCCGGCCTGGGCACGCCGGGCTATGACGCCGCCCTGGCCAAGCGCTGGGAGCAAGAGCTGGCGCGCGGCGGCTGGACTGGCCTGGGCTGGCCCAGCGAACATGGCGGGCGCAACCTGCCGCTGGCGCAGCAAATCATCTTCCACGAGGAATATGTGCGTTGCGGCGGCCCGGGGCGCATCGGCCATATCGGCGAAACCCTGCTGGCGCCAACCCTCATGGCGCATGGCACGCAGGAACAAAAGCAGCGCTTTCTGCCCGGCATCTTGGCGGGCACCGACTACTGGGCCCAGGGCTATTCAGAACCCGGCGCGGGCTCCGACCTGGCCGGCGTGCGCACGCGCGCGCGCCAAGACGCGGCGACGGGCGAATGGGTGATAGACGGGCAAAAGGTCTGGACCAGCTGGGCGCATGAATCCAACTGGATCTTCGTGCTGGCGCGCTGCGAGGAGCGCCAGCCGGGCCAGGCGCGTCACCGTGGCCTGATCTTCCTGCTGGTGCCGCTGAACCAGCCAGGGGTGGAGATACGCCCCATCCGCCAGATCACCGGCGGCTCCGAGTTCAACGAGGTGTTCTTCGACAGCGCGCGCACCGAGGCTGGCCTGCACCTGGGCGCGCCCGGCCAGGGCTGGCAGGTAGCGATGTACCTGCTGGGCTGCGAGCGCGGCGCCTCCACGCTGGGCCAGCAGGCGCATTTCCACAGTGAATTGCAAGACCTGATCCGCGTTGCCCAGCGCAACGGCGCCGCGCAAGACCCCATCTTGCGCCAGCGCATCGCCCAGGCGGCGCTGGGGCTGGACACGCTGCGCAGCCACGCCCTGCGCACCAGTGGCGAGCAGGCCGACCAGCGCGCCGCCAGCGTCTCCAAATACGCCTGGTCGATGTGGCGGCGCAACCTGGGCGAGCTGGCCATGGACGTGCTTGGGCCGGTGGCCGACATCCAGGATGGCGACCCGCTGCACGACGGCCTGCGCCAGC
>JAFEES010000227.1 GCA_018240995.1 Pseudomonadota bacterium
CGCCCCGCGCGGCCGCGGGGGGCGCCAGCCGGGTCTGGCCCAGGCCCTGGGCCAGGGCGGGGCTCAGGGTGTAACCGGCAATATGTACGGCCAGGCCCTGGGCCAAGGCCTGGGCGGGCGATGCCTCGGCGGATTGGCCTGAGCCCAGCCACTGGCCGGCCGCATGCAGGCGCAAAAACTGCTGCAGCATTTGCTGGCCGCTGGCCACGGGCTGCCACAGCAGCAGATCGCAGGGTTGCTGCTGTGTCTGTAGCTCGTGGGCCAGCTGCACCGCCAGCAGTGCCCCAGCGCGCATGCCCCACAACCACAGGGGGCCGCCGCCATGCTCCACCAGCCAGCGCTGCGCAAGCCGCGCGTCGTTCAGCCAGGCTTCCCAGGTGGCGTCGGCAAAGTCGCCAGAGCTGTCGCCACAACCCAGCAAATCCATCTGCAGCACGCCATAGCCGGCCTGCGCCAACGCCCGCGCCTGCCGGGCCACCATACGGCGCGTGCTATTGAGTTCTTCAGCAAACGGGTGTAGGTAGAGCACGCGGCCCCGTGGCGAGCCGCCTTGGGCAGGGTGATACAGGCAGAAGCGTTGCCCGCGCTCGGCGGGCAGGAAGAACGCCTGCGGCAGGGCCGCCTGCGTGGCCAGGTTCATGAATCCTGCTCGGCCAGCGCCTGCTCCACCAGGTCGCACAGGCTGCCCACGGTGGCAAACACCGCGCCGTGCAGGTCTTCGTCGCTGAAGGTGATGCCAAAGTGGTTTTCCAGGCCGGTGATCAGGGCCAGCACGGCCATGGAGTCGAGCTCGGGCAGGGCGCCGAGCAGCGGGGTGTTGCGCTCAAAGCCGGCGCTGCGGCCTTGCAGGCCCAAGGCTTCGTCAAGTACGCGTATGACTTGTGCGGTCAGGTTCATTTCAGTTATCCATAGGGCTGCGCGCCGCCCGCCGCCGATGAAAACCGGGCGCCACGATCACAGCACCGCCGTCATTCCCGCGCAGGCGGGAATCCAGGAGCGTTGCCAGGGGGCACTGGATCCCCGCCTGCGCGGGGATGACGATGGCAAGGGTTGCGGTGGCGACAAGCAGTTTCATCTCGGTTTCTGTGGGGGTTCGGCGCTGCGGCTTGATTCTAGGGCCGCCCGCTGCAGTGCCTGGCGCCAGGTGCGCTCATGACGATGCCGTAACATGTGTCACATGCTTCAAGCGCCACATTTCTCAAGCGGCATTCCGCCGGTGTTGCTGCACCAGCTGCCCCAGCGCGCCGCCGCCTGCTGGCCGCAGCGCCGGGCCCTGACCGTGGATGGCAACAGCCTGTCCTATGCCGAGCTCCAGCAGCAGATCGAGCGTTGCGCGGCGGGCCTGTTGCAGCTGGGGCTGGAACCCGGCGCACGCGTGGCGGTGTACCTGGACAAGCGGGTCGAGACGGTGGTGGCCAGCTTCGCGGCGCCGGCGGCGGGGGCGGTGCTGGTGCCCGTGAATCCGCTGCTCAAGCCCGCCCAGGTGGCGCATATCCTGCGCGATGCCGGCGCGCAGGTGCTGATCACAAGCGCCGCGCGGCTGGATCAGCTGGCGCCGCTGCTGGCGGACTGCACCGAGCTGGTACATGTGGTGCTGTGCGACGCGTCGCAACCGCCGGCCCGCGCCTTGCCCGCCGGCATGGCCCTGCATGCCTGGCAGGCATTGCCCGGCGGCACGCCGGCCCCATGCCCCAGGCTGCTGGACAACGACGTGGCGGTGATCTTCTACACCTCGGGCAGCACGGGCTTGCCCAAGGGCGTGGTGCTGTCGCACCGCAACCTGGTGGCCGGCGCCACCAGCGTCGCAAGCTATCTGCGCAACCATGCCGATGACGTCTTGCTGGCGGTGCTGCCGCTGTCGTTCGACGCGGGTTTCAGCCAGCTCACCACGGCGTTTT
The DNA here is from genome assembly GCA_018240995.1 of Pseudomonadota bacterium. Taxonomy (GTDB): domain Bacteria; phylum Pseudomonadota; class Gammaproteobacteria; order Burkholderiales; family Burkholderiaceae_C; genus Alicycliphilus. The sequence continues at coordinate 1,899 of JAFEES010000227.1, forward strand.
TGGTGGGCGCGCGCGTGGTGCTGCTCAACTACCTGCTGCCGCGCGACGTGCTGCAGGCCATGGCGCGCGAGCGCGTGACCTGCCTGACGGCCGTGCCGCCGCTGTACATGCAGCTCACCGCGCTGGATTGGCCCGATGGCGCGGCGCGGCATCTGCGCTACTGGGCCAATACCGGCGGGCGCATGCCGCAAGCCACTTTGCAGCGCATGCGCCAGCTGGCGCCAGAGGCCTTGCCCTACCTGATGTATGGCCTGACCGAGGCCTTCCGCTCCACCTATCTGCCGCCGGATGAGGTGGAACGCCGGCCCGACTCCATTGGCCGGGCCATCCCCAACGCCGACGTGCGCGTGCTGCGCCCGGACGGCACGGAATGCGCCGTGGACGAGCCCGGCGAACTGGTGCACCGTGGCGCCCTGGTGGCCCAGGGCTATTGGCGCCGGCCCGAGGAGACGGCGCGCCGCTTCAGGCCCTGGCCCGCCGCCTTGCTGGGCGCGGGCGGTGAGCGGGCGGCGCCCGAGCTGGCGGTGTTCTCGGGCGACACCGTGCGCCGCGATGCCGACGGCTTTCTGTACTTCGTCGGCCGGCGCGACGAGATGATCAAGACCTCGGGCTACCGGGTGAGCCCCACCGAGGTGGAAGAGGTGCTGTACGCCAGCGGCCTGGTGGCCGAGGCCCTGGTCTACGCCAGGCCCGATGAGGCCCTGGGCAGCGCCATTTGCGCGGCCCTGTGGGCGTCGCCGGCGGCCAGCGGCCAGGCGGCGCAGGACGATGTCGCGCTGCTGGCGCATTGCCGCCAGCATCTGCCCGTCTACATGCTGCCCAAGGTGTTGCAATGGGTGGACAAGCCCTTGCCGCGCAGCCCGAACGGCAAGCTCGATCGCCAGCGTTGGATGCAGGAACATGGACAGCTTTGATACCGCGCGCGAGCAATTGCTGGTGGGGGGCGTGCCGTTGACGCTGCTGGCCGAGCGTGTCGGGCAAACGCCGTTTTACGCCTACGACCGCGGCCTGATCGCGGCGCGCATTGCCGCCGTGCGCCACGTGCTGCCGCCGGGCGTGCTGCTGCACTACGCCATCAAGGCCAACCCCATGCCGGCCCTGGTGGGCTGGGTGCGCCCGCTGGTCGATGGCATGGACGTGGCCTCGGCGGGCGAGCTGAAGCTGGCGCTCGATGCCGGCGCCGATCCACAAGGCATAGGCTTTGCCGGGCCGGGCAAGCGCGCGGCCGAGCTGCGCCAGGCGGTGGCGGCGGGCGTGCTGCTGCATGTGGAGTCGGCGCGCGAGCTGCAGCTGCTGGCCGACGCCGCGCAAGATCTGGGGTTGCCCGCGCGCGTGGCGCTGCGCATCAACCCCGATTTTGAGCTGCGTGGCGCCGGCATGCACATGGGCGGCGGCGCCAAGCCGTTCGGCGTTGACGCCGAACAGGCGCCCGGCCTGCTGCGGGCCATGCACGGGGGCGGTCTGGGGTTCGAGGGCTTCCATGTCTACCCCGGCTCGCAGAATCTGCGCGCCGAGGTGATCGCGCAGAGCCTGTCGCGCTCGGTCGATCTGGTGCTGCGCCTGGCGCAACACGCGCCGGCACCGGTGCGCTACGTGAACCTGGGCGGGGGCTGGGGCATACCGTACTTCCCGGGTGAACGGCGCCTGGACCTGGCGCCCGTGGCCGATGCCCTGGCACAGGCGCAGGCGCGGCTGCGGCAAGAGCTGCCGCAGGCGCGCCTGGTGGTGGAGCTGGGCCGCTACCTGGTGGGCGAGGCCGGCGTGTACGTGGTGCGGGTGCTCGACCGCAAGCTCTCGCGCGGCCAGGTGTTCCTGGTGACCGACGGGGGCATGCACCAGCACCTGGCGGCCTCGGGCAATTTTGGCCAGGTGATACGGCGCAACTACCCCGTGGCCATAGGCAACCGCCTGCAGTGCGCCGAGCGCGAGACGGCCAGCGTGGTCGGGCCGCTGTGCACGCCGCTGGATCTGCTGGCCGACAAGTCCGATCTGGCCGTGGCCCAGCCCGGCGACCTGGTGGTGGTATTCCAGTCGGGCGCATACGGAGCCAGTGCCAGCCCGCAGGCCTTTTTGGGCCACCCGGCATGCGTCGAGGTGTTGGTGTAGCGGCAGCTGGCATACTGCGCGGTATTTGTTACCCGTTGTATCGGCGTTTATCAAAAACAGCCGACAACGCGGGCTGAATCGGTTTTTCATCCGTCGTCATGCATAACAGTGAAAACGCGGTGGTGTATTGGGGCTGGGCCGTGGCCGGCGTGGCCTATGCCCTGTTGTCCCTGCGTTTGATTGGCCAGCAATATCTGGGCACGGCCGTCAACCGGATCGCCGTGATGATGCTGGCGGCAACGCTGTTCACGGTGATGTGGAGCGTCGGCAGCCTGCTGGCATTGACCGAGGCGCCCGCCTGGTGGCTGGGCGCCCAGGCCGCCGACATATTGCGCTACCTGTGCTGGGCGGTGTTTGTAGCCCTGTTTTTCAAGACCAATGCCGGCCAGGCCAATGGCGGCTGGTACCGCTGGTGGCCAGGGCTGGTGGTGGTGGGGCTTTTCGGTGCGCCGGCGGCCCTGGTGATGGTGTATTTGCTGGCAGGGGCCAAGGGGCAGGCATTTTTGATGGTGCTGTTCGCCATCATCGGCTTGGTTTTGCTGGAGCAGCTGCTGCGCAATTTGCCTGAGGACTCGCTGTGGAGTGCCAAACCCCTGTGCCTGGGGCTGGCGGGCATTTTCCTGTTCGACCTGTATGTTTTCTCCCAGGGCGTGCTGTTCCAGGGCATAGACCCGGAGGCCCTGAGCGTGCGGCCTTTCGTGCATGCCCTGATGGTGCCCCTGCTGTGGCTGGCGACGACGCGCCA
>JAFEES010000228.1 GCA_018240995.1 Pseudomonadota bacterium
GATTTATGCCGGCAGCAACGAGATCCAGTTCAACCTGATGGCCGAGCGCGCGCTGGGCATGCCGCGCTGAAAGTGCCGTCTGCCCCCTCGCGGCATAGGTATCTACACAAGTCGCAGCTGCGGTCTTTACTCCCCTCTCCCCTTGCGGGAGAGGGGCCGGGGGAGAGGGGGCTTTCGCCAAGGAGCGCCGCTGCGGTATCCCCCTCTCCCCAACCCTCTCCCGCGAGGGGAGAGGGAGAAACAGCCGAAAGCCCGCATCTGCATTGCGTGGGTTGCTATAAAAAATAGATACGTAAAGACCCATGCCTGAGGGAAAAGGCGAATGGTCTACAGCGCCGTTTATGTTTCAACCCTGCCTACCCATCGTCCTTGCGGACGATGCGGCCGGCACGGCAAGCGGCCAAGATGCGGGCAGGACAACAACCACTGGACCGACCTGCCCATGAAGCCCTCTCCCGACTACGTTCCCGCGCACGGCCTGCTGCGTGGCAAGTCCGTGCTGGTCACGGCCGCCGCTGGCGCCGGCATCGGCTTTTCCGCCGCCCAGCGCGCGGCCGAGGAAGGCTGCCGCAGCCTGGTCATCTCCGACGTGCACGAGCGCCGCCTGAATGAGGCCGTCGCCACGTTGAAGGAAAAGACCGGCCTGCAGGACATCCACGGCCTGCTCTGCGACGTGAGCCAGCAGGCGCAGGTGGACGCGCTCATCGCCTTTGCCGAGGAGCGCACCGGCGGCATCGACGTGCTCATCAACAACGCCGGCCTGGGCACCAGCCGCCGCCTGGTGGACATGCCGGACGACGAATGGCACAAGGTCATCGACGTGACGCTGACCGGGACGTTTCGCATGACGCGCGCCGCGCTACAGGTGATGCAGCCGCGCGGCCGTGGCGTGATCGTCAACAACGCCTCGGTGCTGGGCTGGCGTGCTCAAGTTGAACAAGCGCATTACGCCGCGGCCAAGGCCGGCGTGATGGCGCTGACGCGCTGCGCCGCCATGGAGGCAGCCGAGTTCGGCATTCGCATCAACGCCGTGGCGCCGTCGATTGCCATCCATGCCTTCTTGAAGAAATCGGCGTCCGAGGAGCTGCTCAACGAGCTTTCGGCCAAGGAGGCCTTTGGCCGTGGCGCCGAGCCCTGGGAGGTGGCCAACGTGATGATCATGCTGGCCAGCGACTACACCTCCTACATGACCGGCGAGGTGGTCTCGGTCAGCTCGCAGAGGGCTTGATTCGCATGGCAACCACCTTCGACTCCACCAGCGCCGTGCTGCAGGCCGTGGGCCAGGACCTGGGCGTGACCGACTGGCTCTCCATCACCCAGGAGCGCATCAATACCTTTGCCGACGCCACGGGCGACCACCAGTGGATCCACGTCGATCCAGCGCGCGCCAAGGACGGGCCGTTTGGCCGCACCATCGCCCACGGCTACCTGACGCTGTCGCTGGCGAACCTGTTCCTGCCCCAGCTGCTGGCCTACGACGGCCTGAAGATGGGCGTGAACTACGGCTGCGAGAAGGTGCGCTTTCCGGCGCCCGTGCCCGTGGGCGCGCGCGTGCGCGGCCATGGCGAGGTGGTGGCGGCTGAAAGCCTCAAGGGCGACGGCGTGCAGGTCACGGTGCGCATCAGCGTGCAAATCGAAGGATCGGACAAACCCGGCTGCGTGGTGGACACCATCAGCCGCCTGTATTTTTAAAGGAATCAAGCCATGAGCAACCACCCGCAAGACGCCGTCATCGTCTCCACCGCCCGCACACCCATAGGCAAGGCCTACCGTGGCGCCTTCAACGACACCGAGGCCCCGGTGCTGGGCGGCCATGTGATTCGCGCGGCACTGGCCAAGGCCGGAGTCGATGGCAAGGATGTCGATGACGTGATCCTGGGCATTGCCGCCCAGCAGGGCACGCAGGGCTACAACCTGGGCCGCCTGTGCTGCTATACCGCCGGCCTGCCCGACAGCGTGGGCGGCATGGCGATAGACCGCATGTGCGCCTCGGGCCTGGTGAGCATCGCCACGGCGGCCAAGGGCATCATGACGGGCGAGATGGACATTGCGGTGGCTGGCGGGCTCGAATCCATCTCGCTGGTGCAGAACAAGCACAAGAACAGCTACCGCGCCCAGTCCAAGGCGGTGCTGGCGGCCATGCCCACGGCCTATATCCAGATGATAGAGACGGCCGAAATCGTCAGCCGCCGCTATGGCGTCTCGCGTGCCGCGCAGGACGAATACTCGCTGCGCAGCCAGCAGCGCGTCGCCGCCGCCCAGGCCGCCGGCCTGTTCGCCGACGAGATCGTGCCGCTGGCCACCAGCAAACTGCTGTTCGACAAGGAAGGCAACGAGACCGGCCGCGAGGACGTGACCCTCACCCAGGACGAAGGCAACCGCGCCAGCACCACGCTGGAGAGCCTGGCCGCGCTGAAACCCGTGTGGAAGAACGGCCAGTGGGTGCCGCAGGGCGAGTTCATCACCGCCGGCAACGCCTCGCAGCTGTCGGACGGCGCCAGCGCCAGCGTGCTGATGAGCCGTGCCGAGGCCGCGCGCCGTGGCCTCACGCCGCTGGGCACCTATCGCGGCCTGGCCGTGGCCGGCTGCGGCGCCGACGAGATGGGCATTGGCCCGGTGTATGCCATCCCCAAGCTGCTGGCGCGCCATGGCCTGACGGTGGCCGACATCGGCCTGTGGGAAATCAACGAGGCCTTCGCCTGCCAGGTGCTGCATTGCCGCGACACCCTGGGCATTGCCGACGAGCGCCTGAACGTCAACGGCGGCGCCATCGCCATCGGCCACCCGTTCGGCATGTCGGGCGCGCGCCTGGTCGGCCATGCGCTGCTGGAGGGGCGCCGCCGGGGCGTGCGCTACGCCGTGGTCAGCATGTGCATTGGCGGCGGCATGGGGGCGGCGGGCTTGTTCGAATTGGCGTAAACGCGCATGCCCACCTGCCCATGCAGGTGTTTGCCAGCCGTTAAACTGCGCGTCCACTTCCACCACGCACACTGCCCATGCCTGACCTTGCGCAGTCCACGGCTGCTGAACCTGGCCCCATCACCCTGGACCGGTTCAGCCAGATTCTGGACAAGCTCTACGATGCCGCCCTGAACCCCGAGGGCTGGGAGGCATGCCTGGAAGCCATGCGCAACGAACTGCAGGGAAACTTCGTGTCCCTCATCGTGCGCACCGTGACGGCCGAGGACACGGGGCTGATCGTCTCCGTCAGCGAGGGCCGGCGCGCGCTGGAGCTGAACACCCCCAACCTCAGCGTGAGCCCCTTCACCGGCATGCAGCCCGACCGGCTGGTGACGAATGGCGACGTGATCGCCGACGGCGAATGGCGCGCATCGGCCTACTACCGCGACTGGTGCGCGCCGCACGACGTCTACCACGTGATGGCGGCCGACATAGGCACACGCGCCGGCGAGGTCTATGGCTTTCGCGTCACGCGCAGCGAAAGCGCCCCGCCCTTCTCCGGCGCCGACAAGGAACTGGGGCGGCGCCTCATACCCCACATCAAGCGTGCGCTGAACCTGCACCAGTCCATACACCAGGATCGCAAGGTGCTGTCGCTGTACAGCCGCGCCATGGCGCAGCTGCTGGTCGGCGTGGTGGTGCTGGACAAGGACTGCAACGTCATCGAATGCAACCCCGCGGCCAAGTCCATCCTGGACATGCAGGACGGCCTGCGCGTGGCCGGCAACCAGCTGGAAGCCACCTACGCCAACGACAACCGCAAGCTGCAGCGCATGGTCAAGGACGCCCTCTCCCACAACCAGGGGCCGAAGATGGCGCTGACCGAGGCCCTGTCGATCAGCCGCCCCTCGGGCCAGCTGGCCTGGGGCGTGGTGGTGCAAAGCATCTCGCCCGACCAGTGGACCGAGGGCAAGCAGCGCCCCGCCGTGGCCGTGTTCGTGCGCGACTCCGAGGGCAAGACCCAACCGCCCGTGAAGCTGGCGCAGCAGCTGTTCCAGCTCACCCCGGCCGAGACCATGCTGGCCATACAGCTGGCCAACGGCATGTCGCTGGAAGAGGCGGCCGAGGCCCTGAACATCCGCCGCAACACGGCGCGCGCCCACCTGCGCTCCATCTTCTCCAAGACCGGCGTGCGCCGGCAGATGGAGCTGGTGCGCATCTTCCTCAACAGCGTGGCCTGGCTGGGCGCAAAGGACTGAGGCGGCAGCTGTCGCTGCCGCTGTCGCCGTTTTGCGTGGAGCGTTTGGCGTTCAACGCTCAACGACGCCCAACACTCAGCGCGCCCTACACCTCGCGCCCGGCCTTGTGGCCAGTGTGCATCGCGCCTTCGATATAGCCCAGCGACGCCCCATCGCCCAGGCGCTGGATGGGCACGCTGGTCAAGGCCTGCAGCTGCTCGGCCACGCTGGCGTCGGGCTCGGCACCCAGGGCCAGCACCACTGAATCGGCGTCGGTGCTTTGCGCCTGGCCTTTCCTGTCCAGCCACAGCACCTGCTTGCGCTCTATGCGCTGCACCTGCGCCTGCAGGTGCAGCTGGCCATGCGCCTGCACCGCCTCCACCACGCGCCAGCGGCGCACTATCGACAGCTCGCTACCCGGGTGGGTGCCAGGTTCGAGCACCGTCACCTGGCGCCCGCGCGCAATCAGGAATTCCGCCAGCTCCAGCCCCACCAGGCCGCCGCCGATGACCACCACCCGCTTGCCCAGCGGCATCCACAGCTTGGACAGGTTTTGCAGCGCGGCCGCGCTGTCGGTCACACCCAGCATGCCGCCGGCCTTGAA
>JAFEES010000229.1 GCA_018240995.1 Pseudomonadota bacterium
TTGCCGGTGGCCTCGTCCTTCCAGTTGCGCAGTTCTTCGATGAAGATGGCATCAGCGCGGCGCAGCAGGTCGGCGTAGTCCTTCTTCACTTCACCCAAAATGCGCACGCCCAGGCCGGGGCCGGGGAAGGGGTGGCGGTACACCATGTCGTGCGGCAGGCCCAGGGCCACGCCCAGCTCGCGCACCTCGTCCTTGAACAGGTCGCGCAGCGGCTCCAGCAGCTTCAGGCCCAGCTGCTCGGGCAGGCCGCCCACGTTGTGGTGGCTCTTGATGGTGACGGCTTTTTTGCTCTTGGCGCCGCCGGACTCGATCACGTCGGGGTAGATGGTGCCCTGGGCCAGGAAGGTGGCGCCCTTGACGGCCGGTCGGCCGTCAACTCCAGCGTTTTGGCCACCGCCCGCAGCTTTCAGCTTGGCGGCCTCGGCCTTGAACACATCGACGAACAGGCCGCCGATGATCTTGCGCTTTTGCTCGGGCTCGGACACGCCGGCGAGCTTGCCGAGGAACAGGTCGGCCGCATCCACGCGGATCACCTTGGCGTGCAGCTTGCCCTCGAACATGTCCATAACCATGTCGCCTTCATTGAGGCGCAGCAGGCCGTGATCGACGAAGACGCAGGTCAGCTGGTCGCCAATGGCGCGGTGGATGAGCGCTGCGGCCACGGAAGAATCGACGCCGCCGGACAAGCCCAGGATGACTTCCTCATCGCCCACCTGCTCGCGGATTTTTTGCACCGCTTCTTCGATGTGATCCTTCATCACCCAGTCGGCCTGCGCGCCGCAGATCTCGCGCACGAAGCGCGTGAGCAGCGCCATGCCCTGCACGGTGTGCGTGACCTCGGGGTGGAACTGCACGGCGTAATAGCCGCGCGCCTCGTCGGCCATGCCGGCGATGGGGCAGGACGGCGTGCTTGCCATCAGCTTGAAGCCCGGCGGCAGCGCCGTGACCTTGTCGCCATGGCTCATCCACACCTTGAGCATGCCGTGGCCCTCGGCCGTGGCGAAGTCCTCTATGCCCTGCAGCAGCGCGGTGTGGCCATGGGCGCGCACCTCGGCGTAGCCAAATTCGCGGCTGTTGCTGCCTTCGACCTTGCCGCCCAGCTGGTTGGCCATGGTCTGCATCCCGTAGCAAATGCCCAGCACCGGAATGCCCAGCTCGAACACGGCGTCCGGCGCCTTGTCATCGACCTCATAGACGCTGGCGTGGCTGCCCGAGAGGATCACGCCCTTCAAGCGCCCGTCGGCGGCAAACTCGCGCACCCAGTCGCTGCTGACGTCGCAGGGATGCACCTCGCAATAGACATGGGCCTCGCGCACGCGCCGGGCGATGAGCTGGGTGACCTGGGAGCCGAAGTCGAGGATAAGGATCTTGTCGTGTTGCATGGCGATTTATAAAGAAATAGGCCTCTAGCGCCCGTCCATCAAGCGCTAGAGGCTATTAAAACTATAGTGCCGAATTAGTCGGCGCGGTAGTTGGGCGCTTCCTTGGTGATCTGCACGTCGTGCACATGCGATTCACGGATGCCGGCCGCCGTGATCTCGACAAACTCGGCCTTGTCGTTCATCTCGGCGATCGTCGCGCAGCCGCAGTAGCCCATGGCCGCGCGCACGCCGCCGGCCATCTGGAAGACGATGCTGACCATGCTGCCCTTGTAGGGCACGCGGCCTTCGATGCCCTCGGGCACCAGCTTGTCGGCGTTGGGGTTGCCGGTGGTCGCTTCCTGGAAGTAGCGGTCGGCGCTGCCCTGCTGCATGGCGCCAATGGAGCCCATGCCGCGGTAGCTCTTGTAGCTGCGGCCCTGGTAGAGGATGACCTCACCCGGGGCTTCCTCGGTGCCCGCGAACATGCCGCCCATCATGATGGTGGAGGCGCCGGCCGCAATCGCCTTGGCGATGTCGCCCGAGAAGCGGATGCCGCCGTCGGCGATCAGCGGCACGCCCGTGCCCTTGAGCGCCTGGGCCACGCTGTCAATGGCCATGATCTGCGGCACGCCCACGCCAGCGACGATGCGCGTGGTGCAGATCGAGCCCGGGCCTATGCCGACCTTGACCGCATCAGCGCCCGCCTCGACCAGCGCCAGCGCGGCCGCGCCGGTGGCGATGTTGCCGCCGATCACATCCACCTGCGGGTAGTTCTGCTTGACCCAGCGCACGCGGTCGATCACGCCCTTGCTGTGGCCGTGGGCGGTGTCCACCACGATGGCGTCCACCCCGGCCTTGACCAGGGCGGCGACGCGCTCCTCGGTGCCCGCGCCCACGCCCACGGCGGCGGCCACGCGCAGGCGGCCCTCGCTGTCGCGCGCGGCGTTGGGGAAGGTGGTCTGCTTGTTGATGTCCTTGACGGTGATCAGGCCCTTCAGTTCGAAGGCGTCGTTGACCACCAAGAGGCGCTCCAGCTTGTGCTTGTTGAGCAAGGCCTTGGCCTGTGCGGGCGTGGTGCCGTCCTTCTCGTTCACCGTGATGAGCTTTTCGCGCGGCGTCATGATCTGGCTGACCTTGACGTCGTAGCGCGTCTCAAAGCGCACGTCGCGGCTGGTGACTATGCCCACCACCTTGCCGCCGTCGCACACCGGAAAGCCCGAGATGCCGAGGTTTTCCGACAATTCCAGCACCTGCAGCACCGTGTGCTCGGGGGTGATGACCACCGGGTCGTGCACCACGCCGGACTCATGGCGCTTGACCTTGGAGACCTCGGCGGCCTGCTGCTCGGCCGTCATGTTCTTGTGGATGACGCCAATGCCGCCCTCCTGCGCAATGGCGATCGCCAGGCGCGCCTCGGTCACGGTGTCCATGGCGGCGGACACAAGCGGCAGGTTGAGCTGGATGTTGCGCGTGAAGCGCGTGGCAAGAGACGTGTCCTTGGGCAGGACCTGGGAGTACGCCGGCACCAACAACACATCGTCGAAGGTGAGCGCTTTTCCGAGAAGGCGCATGTAAAAGCTCCAAAAAAACGATTGTACCCGCGACTGAACTTGTAGCAAAAAACGACACCTGCCATGCCCGCTGACCGGCAGACGGCCTCACCCCGTTACACTCGTTTGCATGAAACTGCACAAGCTCCTTCTGCCGCTGCTGGCCTGCGCCTGGGCCACGGGCGCCTTCGCCCAATGGCAATGGCTGGACAAGGATGGCCGCAAGGTGTTCAGCGACCGGCCGCCACCGCTGGATGTGCCCGAGAAGAACATCCTCAAGCAGCCCCATCGCGGCAGCCTGTCACGCGCCACCGCCCCCGCGCCGGCCGCGAGTGCCGACGCGCAGCTTGCCGCCCAAGCCGCGCCAGGCCAGGGCAAGGACAAGCAGCTGGAGGACAACAAGGCCAAGGCCGAGGCCGCGGATGCCGCCAAGAAAAAGGCCGAGGAAGAGCGCCTGGCCAAGGTGCGCGCCGACAACTGTGCACGCGCCAAGCAACTGAAGACGCAGCTGGCACCGGGCCGCCTGGTGGCCAGCACCAACGCCAAGGGCGAGCGCAGCTTCATGGACGACGCCACGCGCGAGGCAGAGCTGCGCCGCGCGGACGGCATCATCGCCTCCGACTGCCAATAGCCCCCCTCGGGCGCCCCGCGCGTCAATATCCCGCCTTGGAGCCGGGCCGGCGCTTGGCAAACAGGCCCGCGCCGCGTGCGCCCTGGGCCTTGAAGCGCTGGCGCCGCGCCAGTTTCGGGTCCACCGTCAGGGCGCGGCAGCATTCCACACGATCGCCCTCGCTCAAAACGTCCGAAGGCACGGCCGCCCTGCCCCAGATGCCGCAGGCCAGTTGGCTGCCCTGCAGGTCCAGCCCGCAGGCGCGCAGGGCATCGGCCACGGTGGCGCCCGGCGGCAGCTGCAGTACCCACTCCTGCACCGCGCCGGGCTGCAGCGATGCGGCCACCGTGACGCGCAAGGCCTGCCCCCTGCCCTCAGCCATAGACCTGCTCGGCGCGCTTGATGAAGGCATCCACAAAGGTGGCCGCGATGCGGTCGAAGACCGGGCCGATCAAGGCCGCCAGGGTGCGGCTGGCAAAGCCGTAGTGCAGCTGCAGCTCCACCTTGCAGGCGCGCTGCGTGCCGTCGCCCACGGGGTGGAAATGCCAGTCGCCATCGAGCTTGGAAAACGGGCCCTCCACCAGCTCCATCTTCACGCGCCGGCCCTGCTCGTGCGTATTGCGCGTGATGAAGGACTTGTGCAGGCCGCCCAGCGAGATGCCCACCTCGGCCTTCATGCCCTGCTCGTCACTCTCCAGCACCCTGGCGTGGTCGCACCAGGGCAGGAATTCGGGATACCTGGCGACATCCGTCACCAGGGCGAACATTTCTTCGGGGCTGTACCAGATGAGGACGGATTTGTTGACTGTTTTCATGAAAATGGGACGCCTAGACCATGGCGAGGATGAGTCACGCCGCAGACTGCCCGAGGCCGCGGATGCACGCGACGCGGTGATTCGTGCAAAGCTTCCCTAGAATGGCGGGCGCGAGACGACAACGATTGTAGGGAGGCATTGCATCTCCCGGTTTGCGCCGCATTTGATACACCATGGCCAAGAAACCCGAAACATCGTCACGCATCGCCGACAACAAGAAGGCGGCATACAACTATTTCTTCGAAGAACGCCACGAGGCCGGCATGGTGCTGCACGGCTGGGAGGTCAAGGCGCTGCGCGAGGGCAAGGTGCAGCTCACCGACGGCTACGTCATCATCAAGGACGGCGAGCTGTTCCTGATCGGCTGCCAGATCAACCCCTTGAAGACCGCCTCCACCCAC
>JAFEES010000022.1 GCA_018240995.1 Pseudomonadota bacterium
CGTAGCGCAATGCCTCGGCCGCCTGCAGGAAGGTGCCATAGGGCAGCAGCAGCGCGCCGGCAAAGTAGTTGGCCAGGCCGATGCGGGCGAGCTTGCGCGCGGCGGCGTCGTTGGCGAACTGCGGGGCATCGACCAGCGCGTCGATGGTGTCCGCCGCTTCGAGCAGCGCCAGCTGGGTGGCCAGCTGAAAGGCCTGCTGCGCCGGCGCCAGGGTGGCCGACAGTTGCAGCCGGCGCGGCCCCGGCTCGAAGCGGCGCTTGGCGCCCGCGCCGTCCTCGGCCAGCAGCACATGCACGCCATGGCGGTGTTGCAGGCGCTCCATCAACCATGTGCTGAGTTGGCCGCCCTGCACGCGCGGTGCCTGCGCGGCCAGGGCCTCGGCGGCGCGATCCACGGCGTCGAAGTGGTTCTGCTGCGCGAAGAAGAAGTCGCGCACCACCTCGAAGGGCATGGCGCGCGTGGCCATGGCCTCGCTGCGGTCGTCGCCCAGGCGCAGTGCCAGGGTCTCCAGCCGCTCCTCGGCCTGCAGCGCGCGCCGGTGCAGGGCCAGCACGGCGCGGCCCAGGGCCGGCATCTGCGCCGCCACCTCCTGCAGCTCGGGCAGGGCGATGGGCTCGGGTGCGTCCGCCAGGGCCTCGCGCAGGCCGGCGATCAGGCGCGCCTCCTCGTCCTCGGAGAACTGCTGTATGTCCACGCCCAGGGCGCGGTGCAGCCTGAGCAGCACCGGCACGGTGAGCGGGCGCTGGTTCTGCTCCAGCTGGTTCAGGTAGCTGGGCGACAGGCCCAGGGCCTGGGCCAGTGCGGTCTGCGACAGGCCGCGCTCGGCGCGCAACGCGCGCAGCTTCACGCCCATGAAGGTCTTTCTCATGCGTGGCCTCCATGCATGGGGTAATTCGCAAAATTCGCAATTTGATGGGGTTTCATTCGCAAGACTTCGCCTTTTCAGCCCTGTTGGAAAGCCGCTATTTTGCGTAAATTGCGAAGCATGACAACACCCCCCGGAACCGTGGAGCTGCGTGAGCTGGTGCTGCCGGCGCGCGCCAACCACCACGGCACCTTGTTCGCCGGCCAGGGCCTGCGGCTGATGGCGCAGGCGGCCTTTCTGGCGGCGCGCGGCCTGGCGGCGCGCGAGGTGGTCATGGCCGGCGTGACCGGCGTGGACTTCCTCGCGCCCGTGCCCGTGGGCCGCCAGCTGCTGCTGCGCGCCTGGGTCAGCCGCGTGGGGCGCAGCTCCATGACCGTGTGCGTGACCGGCCTGGCCGACCAGCCCGGCATCGCGCCCGAGGAGGTTCTGAAGGGGGTGTTCGAGATGGTCGCGGTGGATGCCAAGGGGCGTCCCGTGGCCATCGCCGCTTCTTATCGCCAACAGGAGACCCGCACATGAGCACCGCAAGCACCGACACCGTGGCCGCGCCCCGGGCCAAGAAATCCGTCGCCCTCTCGGGCGTCGCCGCCGGCAACACGGCACTGTGCAGCGTGGGCCGCACGGGCAACGACCTGCACTACCGCGGCTACGACATCCTGGACATCGCCGAGGTCTGCGAGTTCGAGGAGATCGCCCACCTGCTGGTGCACGGCAAGCTGCCCACGCGCGCCGAGCTGAAAACCTACAAGGCCAAGTTGCGCGCCCTGCGCGGCCTGCCCGGCAGCGTGAAGACGGCCCTGGAGCAGCTGCCCGCCGCCAGCCACCCCATGGACGTGATGCGCACCGGCGTGTCGGCCCTGGGCTGCGCCCTGCCCGAGAAGGACGACCACAACCTGGCGGGCGCGCGCGACATTGCCGACCGGCTGATGGCGTCGCTGGGATCGATGCTGCTGTACTGGTACCACTACAGCAACTCGGGCCGGCGCATCGCCGTGGAGACCGATGACGACTCGATAGGTGGCCATTTCCTGCACCTGCTGCATGGACAAAAGCCCGCCGAGGCCTGGGTGCGCGCCATGCACACGTCCCTCAACCTGTATGCCGAGCACGAGTTCAATGCCAGCACCTTCACGGCGCGCGTGATCGCCGGCACGGGCAGCGACATGTATTCCAGCATCGCCGGCGCCATTGGCGCGCTGCGTGGGCCCAGGCATGGCGGCGCCAACGAGGTCGCGTTCGAGGTGCAAAAGCGCTACGACAACCCCGACGAGGCGGAGGCCGACATCCGCCGCCGCGTGGCGGCCAAGGAGGTGGTGATCGGCTTCGGCCACCCCGTCTACACCGTCAGCGACCCGCGCAACAGCGTCATCAAGGGCGTGGCCCGGCGCCTGTCAACGGAAGCCTGCTCGACCAAGATGTACGACATTGCCGAACGGCTGGAGGCCGTGATGTGGCAGGAAAAGCAGATGTTCCCCAACCTCGACTGGTTCAGAGCCGTGAGCTACCACCTGATGCAGGTGCCCACCGCCATGTTCACGCCGTTGTTCGTGATCGCGCGCACCAGCGGCTGGGCGGCGCATGTCATCGAGCAGCGCCTGGACAACAAGATCATCCGCCCCAGCGCCAACTACACGGGGCCCGAGGACAGGCAGTTCGTGCCGCTGGACCAGCGCGCCTGAGCGTGGCCCAACCCTGGCGCGGTGTTCGTCATACAGTGCATGGACAACACACCAGGAGACACAGCATGAGCCAATTCACTCGCCGCCAATTCCACGCCGCCCTGGCCGGCCTGGCGCTGCCCGCGTCGGGCGCGGCCTGGGCGCAGGACAGGTTTCCGTCCAAGCCCGTCAAGATCATCTGCCCGTTCGCACCCGGCGGTGGCTCGGACTTCATGGCGCGCGTGGCGGCCGGCGTGCTGGGCGAACGCCTGAGCCAGTCGGCCATCGTGGACAACCGCCCGGGCGCCGGCGGCATGCTGGGCACCGAGGCCGCGGTGCGCAGCCCGGCCGACGGCTACACGCTGCTGCTGGTCGCGGGCAGCTACACGGTGAACCCGGCGCTGTACAAGCTCAAGTTCGACCCCGTGGCCGACATCACGCCGGTGATACAGCTGTCCAAGGGCGCCTATGTGCTGTGCGTCAACAAGAACGTGCCGGCCAGCAGCCTGCAGGAGCTGCTGGCCTATGGCCGGCAGAACCCGGGCAAGCTGACCTTCGCGTCCTCGGGCAATGGCGGCCACCTGCATGTGGTGACCGAATACCTGTTCGGCATGGCGGGCGTCAAGGCCACGCATGTGCCCTACAAGGGCACGGGGCCGGCGGTGACCGACCTGCTGTCGGGCAGCGTGGACATGCTCATCGCCGGAACCGAGGCGCTGATGCAGCATGTCAAGTCCGGCAAGCTGCGCGCCCTGGCCGTGACCACGGCCCAGCGCCTGCAGGCCTATCCCGACATTCCATCCGTCGCCGAAAGTGGCCTGCCCGACTACGACGTGGTCGCCTGGCATGGCCTGGTGGCGCCCAAGGGCCTGCCGCCGGCGGTGCTGGCGACCTTGAGCGACGCGTTGAACGCGGGCCTGCAGTCCAAGACCCTGGCGCTGCAGCTGGAGCCCACCGGCGTGTCGCCCGCCGGCGGCACGCCCGAGCAGTTCGGCGCGCTGATCAAGGCCGAGATTCCGCGCTACGCCAAGGTCGTGCGCGACAACAACATTCGCAGTCAATAGTCTCAAGTCTCACGATGAACCCCTCTTACCGCAAGCCGCTGCCCGGCACCGATCTGGACTACTACGATGCGCGCGCCGCCGTCGAAACCATGGCCCCCGGCGCCTGGGCGGGACTGCCCTACACCGCGCGCGTGCATGCCGAGAACCTGGTGCGCCGCGCCGAGCCCGGGCAGCTCAATGACTACCTGGGCCAGTTGATAGAGCGCCGGCGCGACATCGACTTCCCGTGGTTCCCGGTGCGCGTGGTCTGCCACGACATCCTGGGCCAGACGGCGCTGGTAGACCTGGCGGGGCTGCGCGACGCGATCGCCAAGGAGGGCGGCGACCCGGCGGCCGTGAACCCGGTGGTGCCGGTGCAGCTCATCGTCGATCATTCACTGGCCGTGGAGTGCGGCGGCTTCGACCCCGATGCCTTCGCCAAGAACCGCGCCATCGAGGAGCGGCGCAACGAAGACCGTTTCCATTTCATCGAGTGGACGAAGAAGGCCTTTGCCAACGTCGATGTGATCCCGGCGGGCAACGGCATCATGCACCAGATCAACCTGGAGAAGATGTCGCCCGTGGTCTATGTGCAAGATGGCGTGGCCTTCCCCGACACCTGCGTGGGCACGGACAGCCACACGCCCCATGTCGATGCGCTGGGAGTGATAGCGGTGGGCGTGGGCGGCCTGGAGGCCGAGAACGTGATGCTGGGCCGCGCCAGCTGGATGCGCCTGCCCGACATCATCGGCGTGGAGCTGACGGGACGCCGCCAGAGCGGCATCACGGCCACCGACATCGTGCTGGCGTTGACCGAGTTCCTGCGCCAGCAAAAAGTCGTCGGCGCCTACCTGGAATTCTTTGGCGCAGGCGCGCGCAGCCTGAGCATTGGCGACCGCGCGACCATCTCCAACATGTGCCCCGAGTACGGCGCCACGGCCGCGCTGTTCGCCATCGACGAGCAGACGCTGCAGTATCTGCGCCTGACCGGGCGCGAGGAAGGCCAGGTGCGGTTGGTGGAGACCTACGCCAAAACGGCGGGCCTCTGGGCCGATGCCTTGAATGACGTGCGGTACGAGCGCGTGCTGCGCTTCGACCTCTCGACCGTGGTGCGCAACATGGCCGGGCCATCGAACCCGCACCGCCGCCTGCCGACCGCGCAGCTGGCCGAGCGCGGCATTGCAGCGCCCTGGGTGGAGGAGCCCGGCCGCATGCCCGATGGCGCGGTGATCATCGCCGCCATCACCAGCTGCACCAACACCAGCAACCCGCGCAACGTCATCGCCGCCGGCCTGCTGGCGCGCAACGCCCGCCGCCTGGGCCTGGTGCGCAAGCCCTGGGTCAAGACCTCGCTGGCGCCGGGCTCGAAAACGGTGGAGTTGTATTTGAAGGAGGCTGGGCTGCTGCCGGATCTGGAGGCGCTGGGCTTTGGCATCGTGGGCTTTGCCTGCACTACCTGCAACGGCATGAGCGGGGCGCTGGATCCCGCCATACAGCAGGAGATCACCGAGCGCGGGCTGTACGCCACGGCCGTGCTCTCGGGCAACCGCAACTTCGACGGGCGCATCCACCCCTATGCCAAACAGGCCTTCCTGGCCTCGCCGCCGCTGGTCGTGGCCTACGCGATCGCGGGCACGGTGCGCTTCGACATCGAAAACGACGTGCTGGCCGTGGTGGACGGCAAGGACATCCGCCTGCACGACATCTGGCCGGGCGACGATGAGATCGACGCCATCGTCGCCCAGGCCGTGAGACCCGAGCAGTTTCGCGCCGTCTATGAGCCCATGTTCACGCTGCGCAAGGACTCGGGCGAGGAGGTCAGTGCGCAGTACGACTGGCGCGCGCAATCAACCTACATCCGCCGCCCGCCCTACTGGGACACCGAGGGCGTGGGGGCGCTCGCCGCCAACCCGCGCACATTGCGCGGCATGCGCCCCCTGGCCCTGCTGCCTGACAACATCACCACCGACCACCTGTCGCCGTCGAACGCCATCCTGGCGGACAGCGCCGCCGGCGAGTACCTGGCGAGGATGGGCCTGCCCGAGGAAGACTTCAACTCCTACGCCACGCACCGCGGCGACCACCTGACGGCCATGCGCGCCACCTTCGCCAACCCGCAGCTGGTCAACGAGATGGCCGTGGTGGGCGGCAAGGTGCAAAAAGGCTCGCTGGCGCGCATAGAGCCCGAGGGCCGCGTGGTGCGCATGTGGGAGGCGATCGAGACCTACCTGAACCGGCGCCAGCCCTTGATCATCATCGCCGGAGCCGACTACGGCCAGGGGTCGAGTCGCGACTGGGCCGCCAAGGGCGTGCGCCTGGCGGGGGTGGAAACCGTGGTCGCCGAAGGCTTCGAGCGCATCCACCGCACCAACCTGATCGGCATGGGCGTGCTGCCGCTGGAGTTCAAGTCTGGCGTGAACCGCATCACGCTGGGCCTGGATGGCACGGAGACCTATGACGTGCTGGGCGAGCGCCGGCCGGGCGCGGATCTGACGCTGGTGATCCAGCGCAAGAACGGCGAACGCGTGCAGCTGCCCGTGAGCTGCCGGCTGGACACGGCCGAGGAGGTGTCGGTCTATGAGGCCGGCGGCGTGCTGCAGCGCTTTGCGCAGGATTTCCTGGCGCGCGAGGGGCGGGCGTGATGCGGGTTACCACCCCCTCTCCCCAACCCCTCTCCCGCGAGGGGAGAGGGGCTTGTCAGCGCGCCTCGCTGGCGCATGGGATGGCAATGGCTGTTTGTTTTACTCCCCTCTCCCCTCGCGGGAGAGGGGCCGGGGGAGAGGGGGCGCTTATGCACCAACGCGACTTCAGCAAAACCCTGCGTCAAAACATGACCGACGCCGAGCAACTGCTCTGGCGGCAACTGCGCGCCCATCGCCTGGACGGCCAGAAGTTCCGCCGCCAGCAAGCCATAGGCCCCTACATCGTCGATTTCGTGCATTTTGGCGCCCGGCTGATTGTCGAGGCCGATGGTGGGCAGCATGCCGATTCGCCGCATGACAGGGCGCGCGATGCCTGGCTGCGTGGCCAGGGCTTTGCCGTGCTGCGTTTTTGGAACGACGACATCCTGCTGCGTACGGATGCGGTCCTGGAGGCGATCTGGAATGCCTTGCATGCGGGCGCCCCCTCTCCCCCGGCCCATCTCCCGCAAGGGGAGAGGGGAGATGAATGACACCCGACGCCTCTTTTCCTCCCCCTCTCCCCTTGCGGGAGAGGGGCCGGGGGAGAGGGGAGACAAGCCATGACCCATCCCCACCAAATCAAGATCCCCGCCACCTACCTACGCGGCGGCACCAGCAAGGGCGTGTTCTTTTGCCTGTCCGACCTGCCAGCCGCCGCCCGGCAGCCAGGGGCCGCGCGCGATGCGCTGCTGCTGCGCGTGCTCGGCAGCCCAGACCCCTATGGCAAGCAGATCGACGGCCTGGGCAATGCCTCGTCCAGCACCAGCAAGGCCGTGATCCTGGCCAAAAGCCAGCGGCCCGGCCATGACGTGGACTACCTGTTCGGCCAGGTCTCCATAGACCGGCCCTTCGTGGACTGGAGCGGCAACTGCGGCAACCTGTCGGCCGCGGTCGGTCCCTGCGCCATCCACATGGGGCTGGTGGATGCCGAGCGCATCCCCGCCAACGGCCTGTGCAGCGTGCGCATCTGGCAGGCCAACATCGGCAAGACCATAGTCGCCCATGTGCCCATCACCAATGGCCGGGTGCAGGAGACGGGCGGCTTCGAGCTCGACGGCGTGGCCTTCCCCGCTGCCGAGGTGCAGCTGGAATTCCTCGACCCGGCGCACGAGGGTGAAGACGGCGGCGCCATGTTCCCCACGGGCAACGTGGTGGACGAGCTGCAGGTGCCGGGCGTGGGCAGCTTCCAGGCCACGCTGATCAACGCCGGCATTCCCACCATCTTTCTGAACGCCCGTGACCTGGGCTACACCGGCTGCGAGTTGCAGCCCGCCATCAACGGCGACCCAGCGGCGCTGGCGCGCCTGGAGGCCATACGCGCGCATGGCGCCGTGGCGATGGGCCTGATCAAGACGGTGCAAGAGGCCGCCATGCGCCAGCACACGCCAAAGATTGCCTTTGTCGCGCCGCCCGCGGACTACATAGCTTCCAGCGGCAAGGAGGTGCAGGCCGGCGACGTGGACCTGCTGGTGCGCGCCCTGTCCATGGGTCAGCTGCACCACGCCATGATGGGCACGGCGGCGGTGGCCATAGGCACGGCGGCGGCCATTCCCGGCACGCTGGTGAACCTGGCTGCCGGTGGCGGTGAACGCGCTGCGGTACGTTTTGGCCACCCCTCGGGCACGCTGCGCGTGGGCGCCGAGGCGCGCTGCGTCGATGGCCAATGGCAGGTCACCAAGGCCCTGATGAGCCGCAGCGCGCGCATCCTCATGGAGGGCTGGGTGCGGGTTCCGGGTGAGATCCTGGCGCAGTGAGGCAGGCGGAACATTCCGTTGGACAATGCTTTTTTTGACCGCCAGGAGACATTCATGAACACCACCCGCCGCGCCCTGATGGCCAGTGCCGCCCTGGCCGCCTTCGCCGCCGCCAGCCCTGCGCACGCCCAAGGCGCCTGGCCGAGCAAGACCGTCAAGCTCATCGTGCCCTATGCGGCCGGCGGCTTTGCCGATACGCGCGCGCGCAAGATCGCCGATGCGCTGGGCAAGACGCTGGGCCAGCCGGTCATCGTGGACAACCGCGGCGGCGCCGGCGGCGTGACCGGCACCGACATGATCGCCAAGGCCACTGACGGCCACACCTTCGGCTTTGGCTCGCCGGCCCCGCTGGTCACCAACCCCATGCTGATGAAGAAGATGCCCTACGACGCCGCCAAGGCGTTCAAGCCCATCATCCTCATCGAAGAGGCACCGCTGTTCTTGACCATCGCGCCCAACCAGGGCTTCAAGACCGTCAAGGAGCTGGTGGACTACGCCCGCGCCAACCCCGGCAAGCTGACCTATGGCTCCTCGGGCGTGGGCGGCGCGCACCACTTGTCGGGTGAGCTGCTGGCCTTTGACACCCAGACGCAGATGACGCATGTGCCCTACAAGGGCGGCTCGCTGGCCGCCACCGACCTCATGGGCGGGCACCTGGCCTTCATGTTCGAGATGGGCTATGCGGCCCTGCCGTCGATACAGGCGGGCAAGGTCAACGCGCTGGCCGTCTCCAGCAGGCAACGCCTGAAGGTGCTGCCCGACGTGCCCACGCTTCAGGAGGCCGGCATCAAGGGCTTCGAGTCCTACAACTGGCTGGGCATGATCGCGCCGGCCAGCACGCCCGATGCCGTCATCGCCAGGCTCAACCAGTCCGTGAACGAGGCCCTCAAGCAACCCGACCTGCGCCAGATGATCGAGGGCAGCGGCGGCATCGTCGTCGGCGGCACGCCAGAGGCCTATGGCAAGTTCATCGCCCAGGAACGCGCCAAGTGGGGCCCGGTGATCAAGAAGGCCAACATCACTCTCGACTGAAACTTTCACATGAACACCAAGCAGCAACTCAAGGCCCTGGTCAACGCCCGCCGCGGCGCGCTCGTGCCCGGCGCGTTCAACGCGCTGTCGGCCAAGGTCATAGAAGACCTGGGCTTCGAGGCCATCTACATCACCGGCGCCGGCGTGACCAACATGTGGTTCGCCATGCCCGACCAGGGCTTCATGGGCCTGCATGAAATCGCCGAGCACACGGCGCGCATACGCGACGCCGTCGGGTTGCCGCTGCTGGTCGATGCCGACACCGGCTTTGGCAATGCGCTCAACGTCTACCACACGGTGCGCACGCTGGAGCGCGCCGGCGCCGACTGCATCCAACTGGAAGACCAGGTGGCGCCCAAGCGCTGCGGGCATTTCAGCGGCAAGGAGGTCATATCCACCGAGGAGGCAGTGGCCAAGATCAAGGCCGCCGTCGATGCGCGGCGCGACGGCGACCTGCTCATCATGGCGCGCACCGACGCCGCCGCCACGCACGGCTTCGAGGCCGCGGTGGAGCGCGCGCACAGGTTTGCCGAGGCCGGCGCCGACATCCTCTTCGTCGAGGCCGTGACCCAGGCCGAGCAGGTGCGCGCGCTGCCGCAGCGCTTGCCCAAGCCCCAGCTGATGAACATGGTGATCGGCGGCAAGACCCCCATCTTCAACGCCGAGCAGCTGGGGCAGCTGGGCTATGGGCTGGTGCTGTACGCCAACGCCGCGCTGCAGGGGACGGTGGCCGGCATGCAAAAGGCGCTCACGGTGCTGCGCGATGACAAGGAGGTGCAGGAGGCGAGCGGCCTGGTCACCCCGTTCGCCGAGCGCCAGCGCCTGGTGGGCAAGCCGGCCTGGGATGCGCTAGAGGAAAAATACCAGGGGTAGGCAACGCGGCCCCGTCACGCCGCGAAATCGCGGGGCAACAGGCTGCCCTTCAAGTACAGCGGATGGCTGGGCGTACCGTTCTGGGTCAGCTGCAGGTATTGCAGGTGTGCAACCTCTTGCAGCATGCCCACCACCGCCGCAGCGCGTGCACGCAACGGTTTGGGTGGCAAGCCATAGGCCAGAACAACCCTATCGGTTTGGCGTGCCATGCGCAAAAGCGCGGCATCGTTCTCTGGGCCAACCGGGTCGTGGGCCTCGATCAGTCGGCGGCTGTCCGTCACGCGGTAGGCATGAACATTGCCAACCCACTGCCCGCCATACCCCCAGGTTCGCGCATATTTGCCGGTCTTGATGAGCGTCGGGTCAGCGTGCTCCAGCCCCGCCACCGAAGGGTTCATCAGCAAAAACATCACCGATGCCCGACGGGCGTCCCACACCTCCGACAAACTGTAGCGATAGCGCCCGCAATCGGAAAATTGCGCCTGCACCACCGAATCTACGGGCCATCGGGGTTTATGTTTTCCGCCAGGATCGTGGTGCATGTGCGCGTTTCCCTTTCGTCTGTACGTTCATCCTATGCAGCAGATGACATGAAGCATAGACACGCCGCACAGCTGCCCATTCCCCCTCGCCCTGGACTTTTATCCGTTTTGGCGCAAAATGCACCAACTGGAGTCTGTTATGGCACACACCGCTTTTGCATCCGTCAAGCTCCCCAGCCCCCTGGTGGAGCAGGCCCGCCAGGCTGCCCAGCCCATGCGCCGCTCTGTCGCCAGCCAGATCGAATACTGGGCCACCCTGGGCCAGGTCGTAGAGCACACCGGCCTGAGCGTGCAGGAGGCCCGCGCCGCCATCGAGCAATACGAGGCGCGGCACGCGCAAGCCGCCGCTCCAGCGTCGATGGACGCCCTCACCAGCCGCCTGCTGGCAGCCCAGGCCGGCGGCTCACTGGCCGAACGGGTGCGCCAGGTGGTGCAAGAGAATCAGGCGCGCGCCGGCTGAACCCATGGCCGCCGCCACGCCCGGGCCGCTGTGGCTGCACCTGCTTGCCGGACCCAACGGGGCGGGCAAGTCCACCCTGTACCGCGCCCTGGTGCGCGAGGGCATCCTCGGCCCACCGCTGGAGTTCGTGAACGCCGATCTGCACGAGCGCGCCCACCTGCAGCACATCACCAACGGCGAAGAACGCTCGCAGGCGGCGCGGGCCTGGGCCGATGAGCGGCGCGCCAGCTTGCTCGCCACGCGCACGCCCTTTGCCAGCGAAACGGTGTTCTCGCACCCCTCCAAGCTTGACCTGATCGCCAACGCGCAGCGCCAGGGCTTTACCGTGGCGCTGTATGTGGTGGCACTGGACGAGCCGCGGCGCCTGCTGGAGCGTGTTGCGCAGCGCGTGCGCGAAGGTGGCCACCCGGTGCCGCCCGAGCGCATCCTGGCCCGCTACCCGCGCACCATGGCCCTGCTGGCGCAGGCGGTGCAACAGGCCGACGTGGCGTACCTGTACGACGCCGCCGACGTGCAGCTGGGCGGCCCGCAATTGGTCGCCGTGCGCAGCGCGGGCACCAGCATGCCGCTGGTGACACCCTTGCCGACCTGGGCGCAGGCCATGGTGGGTGCGCCAGCCCAGGCACCTGTGCCGCAGCATCCGAAACCGCATGCCTGAAGAACCGTGCAGCCGGCGAATACAGCGGCGCTACCCCTGATTTGCTTCTGAATTGATAGTTGCCAGCGCAGGCATGGCGCGGGCCTGAGTGATAAACGCCTGCAGATAGCCGGTCTGCAAGTCGGCCTCGCGCGCGCCCAGGTGGATCTGTTTGGCGATGCCGCGCGGCCCCAGGCGCACCGGCACCACGTCCATCCGGGCCGCGTATTCCTGCACCAGCCAGCGCGGCAGGGCGGCCACGCCGCGGCCGCTGGCGACCAGTTGCAGCATGATGTCCGTGGTCTCTATGGTCTTGTGGCGCTTTGGTGCCACGCCCGCCGGCAGCAGGAACTGGGTGTAGATGTCCAGCCGGTCGGTGGCCACGGGGTAGGTGATCAGCACCTCCTGCGCCAGTTGCTGTGGCCTGGCATAGGCCGCAGCCGCCAGCGCATGGCCGCGCGCAACGACCAGCACCTGCTCGTAGTCGAACACCGGCTCGAAATGCAGGCCGGGCCGCAGCACCGGGTCGGGCGTGACCAGCAGGTCGATCTCGTGGTCCTGCAGCGCGCCCAGGCCACCGAACTGGAAGCGCTGCTTCACGTCCACGTCCACGTCGGGCCAGGCCGCCAGGTAGGGCGACACCACCTTCAGCAGCCACTGGTAGCAGGGGTGGCATTCCATGCCTATGCGCAGGCTGCCGCGCTGGCCCTGCGCGAATTGGCGCAGGCGCTCCTCGGCCAGTTGCAGCTGCGGCAGCACGCGGCCGGCCAGCTCCAGCAGGTAGCGCCCGGCCTGGGTCAGGCGCAGGCCGCGGCCCTCGCGCAGCCAGATGTCGGTGCCCAGCTGCTGCTCCAGCTTCTTCATGCTGTGGCTCAGGGCCGACTGCGTGACGCATAGCTTGTCGGCGGCGGCCGTGAGCGAGCCCTGGCGCTCGACCTCCTGGATCACGGCAAGATGCATGCGTTCCAGCATTTCAAATGAATCAAAGTCATGGATATGTGAGATAAAACCATTTTACGTCATGGATTGCCCTGCCTACGATGCGCGCATTCATCATCCAAAAGGGAGCGGCACATGACCACCATTCACAACCTCAGCTTTCCGCGCATGGGCGCGCGGCGCGAACTCAAGTTCGCGCTGGAGTCCTACTGGAAGGGCGAGTCCTCGCGCGATGCGCTGCAGGCCCTGGGCGCACGGCTGCGCCAGCAGCATTGGGCCGACCAGGCCGGCCTGGACTGGGTGCCCGTGGGCGACTTTTCGTTCTACGACCAGGTGCTGGACATGAGCTTCACCCTGGGCCACCTGCCCGAGCGCGTGCAGGGCTTTCATGGCGATGCGCTGGACAACTACTTCCGCGTGGCGCGCGGGCGCAGTGCCCATGCCGAGGCGCACCAGGGTTGCTGCGGCGGCGTGGCCGCGGGCGAGATGACCAAGTGGTTCGACACCAACTACCACTACATCGTCCCCGAGTTCACGGCGGGCACGACCTTCAAGCTCGACGCCTCGCGCCTGCTGGCGCAGCTGGCCGAGGCCCAAGCACAGGGCGTGATGCCCAAGCCCGTGATCATCGGCCCCGTGACCTACCTGGCGCTGGGCAAGGCCAAGGACGACTCCGACAAGCTGGCCCTTTTGGAGCGCCTGCTGCCGGTCTATGCCGAGTTGCTGGGCACCCTGGCCGCCCACGGCGTGCAATGGGTGCAGATCGACGAGCCCATCCTCGTGACCGAGCTCGACGCCGATTGGCAGCACGCCTTCACCACCGCCTACCACCAGCTCAAGGCCTGCCCGGTAAAGCTGTTGCTGGCCACCTATTTCGGCCAGCTGCAGGACAACGCCTACCTGGCGGCCAACCTGCCCGTGGCCGGCCTGCATGTCGATGCCGTGAACGACCCGGGCGGCGTGCTGCCGCTCTTGGGTCTGCTGCCGGCGCACAAGGTGCTATCGCTGGGCGTGATCAATGGCCGCAACATCTGGAAGACCGATTTGAACGCCGTGCTGGACTGGCTGGAGCCGCTGGCCGAGCGCCTGGGCGACAGGCTGTGGCTGGCGCCGTCGTGCTCGCTGCTGCATGTGCCGGTGGACCTGGCGCAGGAGCAGCAGCTGGACGCCGAGGTGCGATCCTGGCTGGCCTTTGCGCTGCAAAAGCTCGATGAGCTGAAAATCCTGGCGCGCGCCCTGCGCCAGGGCCGCGCCGCCGTTGCCGCCGAGCTGGCCGCCAACCATGCCGCACTGCAGGCCCGTCGCGCCTCGCTACGCGTCAACAACCCCGCGGTGCGCGCCGCCGTGGCCGCCATCACGGCCGACATGGGCCGGCGCCAAAGCCCCTACGCCCGCCGCGCGGCCAAGCAGGCGGCCCTGCTGCGGCTGCCCCTGTACCCGACGACGACCATAGGCTCGTTCCCGCAGACGGCCGAGATCCGCCAGGCGCGCAGCGCCTTCAAGGCCGGCCGGATCGACCCGGCCGCCTACCAGGCGGCGATGCGCGCCGAGATAGAGCGCAGCGTGCGCGCGCAGGAGGAGCTGGGCCTGGACGTGCTGGTGCACGGCGAGGCCGAGCGCAACGACATGGTCGAGTACTTTGGCGAGCAGCTCGCGGGCTACGCCTTCAGCCAGTTCGGCTGGGTGCAGTCCTACGGCTCGCGCTGCGTCAAGCCGCCCATCCTGTTTGGCGACATCAGCCGCCCGCGGGCCATGACCGTGGCCTGGACGCGGTTCGCCCAGTCGCTCACCGACAAGCCCATGAAGGGCATGCTCACCGGGCCGGTGACCCTGCTCAACTGGTCCTTCGTGCGCGACGACCAGCCGCGCGCCGACACCTGCCGGCAGCTGGCGCTGGCGATACGTGCCGAGGTGCTGGACCTGGAGCAGGCACGGGTGCGCGTGATCCAGATCGACGAGGCCGCGCTGCGCGAGGGCCTGCCGCTGCGCCGCGCGCAATGGCGGCAGTACCTGGACTGGGCAGTGCAGGCCTTCCGCATCGCGGCGAATGGCGTCGATGATGAAACCCAGGTACATACGCATATGTGTTATTCCGAATTCAACGACATCATGGCCGCGATCGCCGAAATGGACGCCGACGTGATCACCATCGAGACCTCGCGCTCGGACATGGAGCTGCTGGCCGCGTTCGAGCATTTCAGCTATCCGAACCAGATCGGCCCCGGCGTCTACGACATCCATTCCCCCAATATCCCCGCGGCCCAGCACATGATTGCGCTCATCAAAAAGGCGGCCGAACGGGTGCCGGCCGAGCGCCTGTGGGTCAACCCGGACTGTGGCCTCAAGACCCGCCAATGGGCCGAGGTGATCCCGGCGCTGACCCACATGGTGGCCGCGGCCAAGGCGTTGCGCGCCCACGCCAGCTGAACCCGCGGCAGGGAAAGGGGGCTGGCATAGGGCGTGGTTTGTGCAAAAATAGAAACTCGATTACACGAACCGAAAGAGACAAGACATGCAAATCCGCCGTGCCACCAAGATCGTCGCCACCCTGGGCCCCGCCTCCAGCGACCCGCAGCTGCTGGAGCAGATGATTGCCGCGGGTGTGAACGTGGTGCGCCTGAACTTCAGCCATGGCAAGGCCAGCGACCATGTGGATCGCGCCACCATGGTGCGCGAGGCCGCCAGGCGCGCCGGGCGCGAGGTGGCCATCATGGCCGACCTGCAGGGCCCGAAGATCCGCGTCGGCAAGTTTGCTGAAGGGCGGGTGATGCTGGAGCCGGGCGCGCCCTTCGTGCTCGACGCCTCGCGCACCGAGCCGGGCGACCTCTCTGGCGTGGGCCTGGACTACAAGGAGCTGCCACGCGATGTGAAGCCCGGCGATGTGCTGCTGCTCAATGACGGCCTGATCGTGCTCACCGTGGACGCCGTGCGCGGCGACGCGGTGCACACCACCGTCAAGCTGGGCGGCGAGCTGTCCAACAACAAGGGCATCAACAAGCAGGGCGGGGGCCTCACGGCCCCGGCGCTGACGGCCAAGGACATGGAGGACGTCAAGACCGCGATGAGCTTCCAGGCCGACTATGTGGCCGTGAGCTTTCCCAAGAACGCCACCGACATGGAGATGGCGCGCCAGCTGTGCAACGTGGCGGCGGCCGAGTACCGCCACAAGCCGGGCCTGATCGCAAAAATAGAGCGCGCCGAGGCCATTCCGCGCCTGGAGGAAATCCTGAAAGTGAGCGACGGCATCATGGTTGCGCGCGGCGACCTGGCCGTGGAGGTGGGCAACGCGGCGGTGCCGGCGCTGCAAAAGAAGATGATCCGCATGGCGCGCGACATGGACAAGGTCGTGATCACCGCCACGCAGATGATGGAGAGCATGATCACCAACCCTGTGCCCACGCGCGCCGAGGTCAGCGACGTGGCCAACGCCGTGCTCGACGGCACCGACGCCGTGATGCTCAGCGCCGAGACGGCGGCCGGCAAGTACCCGCTGGAGACGGTGCAGGAG
>JAFEES010000230.1 GCA_018240995.1 Pseudomonadota bacterium
GATCCTGTCCATCATCCCCGGGCGCGTGTCCACCGAGGTCGATGCGCGCCTGTCCTTCGACACCGCCGCCACCGTGGCGCGCGCCGAGCGCATCGTGGAGCTGTACCAGGCCGAGGGGCTGCACATTGACCGCGTGCTGATCAAGATCGCCGCCACCTGGGAGGGCATTCAGGCCGCACGCCAGCTCGAAGCCCGCGGCATTCACACCAATCTGACGCTGCTGTTCTCCTTCGCCCAGGCCGTGGCCTGCGGCCAGGCCAGGGTGCAGCTGATTTCACCCTTCGTCGGCCGCATCTACGACTGGTACAAGAAGCATGCCGGCAGCACCTGGGATGAGGCGGCCATGGCCGGCGCGGGCGACCCGGGTGTACGTTCAGTGCGCGCCATCTACAACCACTACAAGCATTTCGGCATCGCCACCGAGGTCATGGGGGCGAGCTTTCGCAACGTCGGGCAGATCACTGCGCTGGCCGGCTGCGACCTGCTGACCATCGCCCCCGAGCTGCTGGCCCAGCTGGCGGCCAGCGAGGCACCGCTGCAGCGCTGCCTCGACCCGGAGGCCGCGCGCCGCGTGCGCCTGGAGCCGGTGCAGTACGACGAGGCCGGGTTCCGCTATGCGCTGAACGCCGATGCCATGGCCACCGAGAAACTGGCCGAGGGCATACGCGCCTTTGCCGCCGATGCGGCCAAGCTGGAACAGCTGATCCAGGCCGCCTGATCGCCACACTTGCCACACCTGCCCAGTCGCATGGGCATGGGACACTAACCTATGCATTCCGTCGTCATCAGCGGCACTGGCCTGGTCCAGCCGCCGCACACCATCACCAACGCCGAGCTGGTGGAATCCTTCAACCGCTTCGTCGAGCTGGACAACGCGCGCCACGCGGCCGAGATTGCCGCCGGCACGCGCGCGGCCCTGCAGCCGTCCAGCGTGGAGTTCATCGAGAAGGCCTCCGGCATCAAGCAGCGCCATGTGTTCGACAAGCGTGGCATCCTCGACCCCGAGCGCATGTACCCGCATTACGCCGAGCGTGCCGACGGCGAGCTGTCGATGATGGCCGAGATGGCCGTGGCCGCCGCCGGCCAGGCGCTGGCCCAGGCCGGCAAGAGCGGCACCGACGTGGACATGGTGCTGTGCGCGGCATCCAACATGCAGCGCGCCTACCCGGCCATGGCCATAGAGATTCAGCAGGCCCTGGGCGCGGGCGGCTACGGCTTCGACATGAACGTGGCCTGCTCCTCGGCCACCTTTGCCATAGAGCAGGCGGTGAACGCCGTGCGCGCGGGCACGGCGCAATGCGTGTTGGTGGTGAACCCCGAGATCACCTCGGGCCACCAGGCCTGGAGCGACCGCGACTGCCACTTCATCTT
Organism: Pseudomonadota bacterium; assembly: GCA_018240995.1. GTDB lineage: Bacteria > Pseudomonadota > Gammaproteobacteria > Burkholderiales > Burkholderiaceae_C > Alicycliphilus. Next base: position 1,372 of record JAFEES010000230.1, read on the forward strand.
TGGCGACGTGTGCACCGCCGTGCTGGTCGAGCGCGCCGACCTGGCCACCAACCCCGGCGCCTGGGAGGTGCTGGGCACGCGCCTGGCGACGCAGTTCTCCAACAACATCCGCAACAACTTCGGCTTTCTGAACCGCAGCGAGGACAGCGCCCCCCAGGCGCGCGACAAGACCTTTCGCCAGGAAGGTCGCAAGGTGTTCAAGGAGGTCGTGCCCATCGCCGCCGCGCATATCGAGGGCCACCTGGACAGCCTGGGCCTGCGGCCCGCCGCCGTGCGCCGCTTCTGGCTGCACCAGGCCAACGAGGGCATGAACCAGCTGGTCATCAAGCGCCTGCTGGGCGAGGCCGGCGCCGACCGCGCGCCACTGATCCTCAATGAATTCGCCAACACCGCATCGGCCGGCTCCATCATCGCCTTCCACCAGCACCAGGGCGACCTGGCCGCTGGCGACGTGGGCGTGATCTGCTCGTTTGGCGCGGGCTACTCGGTGGGCAGCGTCGTTGTCCGCAAGCGCTGAACAGGCCATGCACCCGCGTTGCGACGAAGCGCCGCAGTGGGCGCGGCTGCAGGCGCACTACCAGGCCCAGGGGCGTGGCCTGGATCTGCGGCGCGCCTTTGCCGAGGACGCGGCGCGCTTTGCGCATTTCAGCCAGCAGGCGCCGCATGTGTTTGCAGATCTGTCCAAGAACCTGTGGGACAGGCAGGCCGAGGCGCTGCTGCTGGAGATGGCGCGCGCCTGCGAGCTGGAGTCAAGCCGCGACGCCATGTTCGCCGGCCAGGCCATCAACAGCACCGAGGGCCGCGCCGCGCTGCACACGCTGCTGCGCCGCCCGCCGGGCGTGGCCCTGCCTGGTGACGAGCCTTTTGTCGCCCAGGCCCTGCGGGAAGTGCACGCCACGCTGGACGCCATGCTGGCCTTTGCTGAAGCCGTGCGCGCCGATGGGCAGATCACCGACATCGTCAGCATCGGCATAGGCGGCTCGGACCTGGGGCCGCACATGGCGGTGCGGGCGCTGGAGGCCTACCAGATACCGGGCAAGCGCTTTCATTTCGTCTCCAACATCGACGGCCATGAGCTGGCCAGCGTCTTGAACAGCGTGCGCCCCGAGGGCGCGCTGTTCATCGTCGCCTCCAAGACCTTCACCACGCTGGAGACCATGACCAACGCGCGTTCGGCGCTGGACTGGTTCGTGGCCGAGGGCGGACGGGACGTGGCGCGGCATTTCGTGGCGCTCACGGCCAACGTGGCCAAGGCGGCGGAGTGGGGCATGACCACCACCTTCGGCTTCTGGGACTGGGTGGGTGGTCGCTATTCGCTGTGGTCGGCCATAGGTCTGCCGATCGCCATCGCCATCGGCGCGGCGGGTTTTCGCGACTTCCTGGCCGGCGCGCACGCCATGGACGAGCATTTCCGCACCCAGCCGCTGGCGCACAACCTGCCCGTGCGCCTGGCACTGCTGGATCTGTGGTACCGCAACTTCGTCGGCCTGCCCAGTCGCTGCATTGCTCCCTACCACGCCCGGCTGCAGCGCCTGCCGGCCTATCTGCAGCAGCTGGAAATGGAGAGCAACGGCAAGCGCGTGGACCATGAGGGCCGCACGCTGCCCATGGCCACGGCGCCCGTGTTGTGGGGCGAGCCCGGCAGCAACGGCCAGCATGCCTTCTTCCAGCTGCTGCACCAGGGGCCGGACGTGCAGGCGCTGGAAATCCTGGCCGTGCGCGACTGCGCCCACGGCCTGCGCGGCCACCACGAGATGCTGCTGGCCAGCGCCCTGGCCCAGGCCCAGGCCCTGATGCAGGGGCGGGCCAGCGACTGCGGCCACCGCCACTTTCCGGGCAACCGGCCCAGCAGCTTCCTGCTGCTGAACGCGCTCACGCCGGCGTCGCTGGGCGCACTGCTGGCGCTGCAGGAGCATCGTGTATTTACCAGCGGTAGCCTGTGGGGCATCAACAGCTTCGACCAGTGGGGCGTGGAGCTGGGCAAGCAGCTGGCGCAAGACCTGCAGCCGCGCCTGCAGTCGGGCGATGTGAGCGGGCTGGACGCATCCACGGCCGGATTGGTGCAGCGCCTGCGTTCATAGCAGTTATCCAAGGCCGCCGCGCGCCACCCGCATGGCATGCGGCGCGGCCGTCGTTCCCGCGCAGGCGGGAATCCAGGGACGTTGGCGGGGGGGGGGGCACTGGATCCCCGCCTGCGCGGGGATGACGATGGCAAGGGTTGGGGCTGGGAGCGCCGGCATCTTGCCGACAAGGGCGCGCGAGCGCCGCCGGCCCCCACCCCAGCCCCGGTGCTGGCGACGAGACGCCGCCGCTCTTCAGGCTGTCCAGTTGCGCATTGGCGCAACTGGAGCCGCAGCCTTCAGCCCCGAAAGGGGAGGGAAAAACAGCCGCAAAGGGGTATGCCGTCAACCAAAAAAGCCAAAGGGCCGCGCGAGCGGCCCTTTGGCTTTGGTGGCAAGGGGTGCCGGGCACCCCTTGAACCTGAAGGCAATTACATGCCCATGCCACCCATGCCGCCCATGTCGGGCATGCCGCCTGCCGGGGCGTCGTCCTTCGGGGCCTCGGCCACCATGGCCTCGGTCGTCAGCAGCAGCGAGGCCACGGAGGCGGCGTTCTGCAGGGCCGTGCGCGTCACCTTGGTGGGGTCCAGAATGCCCATCTCCAGCATGTCGCCGTAGGTGTCGTTGGAGGCGTTGAAGCCGTAGTTGCCCTTGCCGTTCAGCACCTCGTTGACCACCACGCTGGCCTCGCCACCGGCGTTGTTCACGATCTCGCGCAGCGGTGCCTCGATGGCCTTCAGGATCAGCTTCATGCCGGCGTCCTGGTCGGCGTTCTCACCCTTGATGGAGGTGCCCACGGCCTGGCGCGCGCGCAGCAGGGCCACGCCGCCACCGGCCACGATGCCTTCTTCAACGGCAGCGCGCGTGGCGTGCAGGGCGTCTTCCACGCGAGCCTTCTTTTCCTTCATCTCGACTTCGGTGGCGGCACCAACCTTGATGACGGCCACGCCGCCGGCCAGCTTGGCCACGCGTTCCTGCAGCTTCTCGCGGTCGTAGTCGCTGGTGGCTTCCTCGATCTGGATGCGCACCTGCTTGACGCGTGCCTCGATGTCAGCAGCGGCGCCGCTGCCGTCGATGATGGTGGTGTTCTCCTTGCCCACTTCGATGCGCTTGGCCTGGCCCAGGTCGGCCAGCGTGACCTTCTCGAGCGTCAGGCCGACTTCCTCGGCGATCACCTTGCCGCCGGTCAGGATGGCGATGTCTTCCAGCATGGCCTTGCGGCGGTCACCAAAGCCCGGGGCCTTGACGGCGACGACCTTCAGGATGCCGCGGATGGTGTTCACCACCAGGGT
>JAFEES010000231.1 GCA_018240995.1 Pseudomonadota bacterium
ACCCGCGTCAATCAAGCGTTGTGAGCTACTAAAAAGATGTGTAGATACCCATGCCCAGAGGGGGAGGGAGTAGCAGCCGGCGCGCGGGTTCATGGGGCAGCGCCCAGCTCGGCGCGCAAATAGCGTTGCAGCTCGGCGGTCAAGGCCTGCGCGTCCTCGGGTGGCGCGAAGCGCCGGCCCAGGCGCGCGGTGCAGGTCAAAGGCAGCACCGGCGGGCGCTGCAAAGGCCAATGCTTGCCCAGGTAGGGCGTGGAATAGTGCAGCAGCACGGTCTGCACGGGGGCCTGGGCGCGCTTGGCCAGCACCGCCAGCGAGGGGTTCAGCGCATCGAGCGGAAACGCGCTGGTGCGCGAACCCTCGGGGAACAGCACCACCTGCGCGCCCTCGGCCAGGCTGTTGCGGCCGTTCTTGATCAGCTGGTGCGCGCCGTCATTGCGCACATAGCGCGCCAGGCGCGCGGCGGCGCCGAACAGCAGGTTGTCCAGCAGGCTGGCCTTCATCACGCACACCGCATCGGGCAGGCGCGACACCAGCACCACGGCATCCAGCAGCGACGGATGGTTGGCGGCGACGATCAGCCCGCGCTCGCGGCGCAGCGCGTCCAGCGCGCGCAGGTCGAAGCGGCAGCCGCAGGCGATGGTCAGCAGCAGCAGGTAATGGCGAAAGCTCCACATGATGACCAGCCGCCCCAGGCGCTGGCCCGCGCGGCGCGGCAAGATGGGGTAGAGCAGCGCGGCAAACGGCAGCCAGGCCAGGCACATCAGCGCCAGGCTGCCCAGGCCGATGACCATGGCCAGGCGCTCATACAGCCGCCACAGTGGGCCGCGCGGTGGCCGGGGCCCGGACGCGGATTCAGGCTTGGTACAGGCCGGCGTCATCGACGGTGCGGATGTTGTGGCGCCGCTTCTTCCAGGCCCTGTAGGCGCGGCGCGGCTGCAGCAGGTTGGCCGCATAGTACAGCCCCTTGAACGCCAAGAGCGAGCGCCAGATGGGCGTGCCGCCATACACGTCGCCGGCGAGCACCGACAGCAGCGCCTCCTTCACGCGCAGCACGTTCTTCGGGTACATGAAGAAGTCGCGCATGATGGGATTGGTCATGCGGTAGATGAACCAGGAAAACTGCCGCGGGCCGTGGCGGCTGATGCGGTCGAAGCGCCGCAGCGCGGCTGCCGCCTGCCGCGGCTGGCGCAGGCAGACATCCACCGTCTCGGCGCCGACCACGCCGCCCTGCATGGCCAGCCAGACGCCCGAGGAGAACACCGGGTCGATGAAGGCGAAGGCGTCGCCCAGCATCAGGTAGTTGCGGCCGTGGTTGCGCGTGGCGGCGTAGGAAAAATTGCCCGTGGCCTCCACCTTGGTGACCCGCTCGGCCGACGCCAGCCGGCGCGCCAGCTCCGGGCAGGTGGCGATGTTGTCCTGCAAGAACTGCTCCAGGCTGCGGCCGCGGCGCGTCTTCATGTGGTACGGCCAGGTGACCATGCCGACGCTGGTCACGCCGTCCGTCATGGGGATGAACCAGAACCAGCCATGCTCGAACCAGAGGATGGAGATATTGCCCTCGTCCGTGCCGCCATGGCGCTGCGCGCCGCGAAAGTGCGCGTACAGCGCCGAGCTGTTGTGCTGCGGGTTGCGTTCCTTGATGCGAAAGCGGTTCGCCAAAAAGGTGTCGCGCCCCGAGGCGTCGATCAAAAAGCGTGCGCGCCAACGCTGCGCGCTGCCGTCGTCGCTGCGGGACTGAACGCGCACGCTGCCATCGGCGTCAAATTCCACCTGCGTGGCCTTGCAGCCTTGGTGCACCTGTACGCCCTTGCGCGCGGCGTTTTCCAGCAGCATCGCGTCGAACTCGGCGCGCCGCACCTGGTAGGCGCTGGGCATGGACTTGTCCCAGGCATCGGCAAAGTAGAAGGTCTGCGTGTGCCCGTGCTGCGGCGAGACGAACTCCGCCCCCGGCTTGTGCATGCCGATGGCGCGCATTTCATCGGCCACGCCCAGGCGTTCGAGCAGCGGCAGGTTGGCCGGCAACAGCGACTCGCCGATGTGAAAGCGCGGGTGCCTGTCCTTGTCCAGCAGCACCACGCGGTAGCCGCGCTCGGCCAGCAGCGGCGCCACGGTGGCGCCGGCAGGGCCGCCGCCTATGACCAGCACGTCGCAGGGCATCTCGGTGGGTGGGGCGTGGTCAGGAGCGGTCATCGCAGGGCGGAAATACGAAAAGGCGGTAAAGAGGCATGTCAACGCATCAGCGAAGGCAGCCAGGTGGACAGCTGCGGCAGCGCCGCCACCAGCACCAGCACGGCAATCGTGGCTAGCAAAAAGGGCAGTGTGGCGACGAACAGCGGCGCCATGCGCAGCTCGGTCTGCATCATGGCGATGTACAGGCCGGGCCCCACCGGCGGCGTCACCAGGCCGATCACCGTGGCGATGGTGCAGACCACGCCAAAGTGGATGGGGTCAATGCCCAGGCTTTGCACCACGGGCATGAGCAGCGGCACGATGACGATGAGCACGCTGATGCTCTCCAGGAACATGCCCAGCACCAGCAGCAGCGCAATCACCAGCAGCAGGAACTGCAGCGGCGTCGTGGCCCATTGCTGCAGCAGCGCCACCAGGCGGTCGGGAACGCCCTCGAAGGTCAGCGCCCAGCCCAGCACCGCGGCGGCGGCGATCAGGCCGGTGATGGTGGCGGTGCTGGTGGCCACGTTGACCAAGATCGGCCCCAGGTCGCGCAGCCGGATCTCGCGGTAATGCAGGCCCAGCAGCAGCGCCAGCAGCGCGGCCACGGCGCCGGACTCGGTGGGCGTCATGATGCCCAGCCCGACGCCGGCGATGACCACCGCCGGGATAGCCGCCGGCAGCAGCCCCTGCAGCCAGACCTGGGGCCCGCGCTCGCCCGCCTGCGCCGCCGGCAGGCCGCGGCCGAAGCAGCCATGGGCCGCGATCACCAGCGCCAGCGCCAGCACGATGACCAGGCCCGGCACCACGCCGGCGATGAACAGCGGGCCTATCGGCTGCACCGCCACCACGCCGTAGATGATCATCAGCATCGACGGCGGGATGATGGGCCCGAGCAGCCCGGCCGACACGGTGAGCGCCGCGGCAAACTCGCGCCGGTAGCCGGCGCGCTCCATGGTCGGCACCATCACCTTGCCCATGATGCTGATCTGCGCCACGGCCGAGCCCAGGATGGACGCGGCCAGCGCGTTGGCGATCAGGTTGGCGTAGGCCAGGCCGCCGCGCACGCCGCCCACCAGCGCCTGGGCCACGGCCATCAGGCGGCGCGTCAGGCCGGCCTGGTTCATCAGCTCGCCCACCAGCAGGAACAGCGGAATCGCCAGCAGGCTGTGCACCTCCAGCGCGCCATACCACTGGATGGGCACGGACTCGTACAGCACCTGCAGCCCCTGGCTGGCCATGAACACCAGCGCCCCCGCCAGCAGCACGCCCACGATGGGCATGCCCAGCAGCATCAGGCCGAAGAACACCAGCGCGGCGCTCATGCGCGCCCCTGGGCCGGCGCACCGCGGGTGTGCCGCAGCGCCTGCTGCAGCGCACGCAAGAGCGCCGCCGCCTGGTGCCAGGCCATGCAGGAAAAGGCCAGCGGCAGCGCCGTGTAGTTAATCCAACGCGGCAGGCGCAGCGTGGCGCCGATCTCCAGGCGCACGTCGGGCCGCGCCACCCAGTCCCAGCCCAGCCGGGCGACAAAGCACAACAGCGCCAGCATCAGCGCCGCCAGCAGCACCGCCAGTGCATCGCGCAGGCGCGCGGGCAGGGCCGCGGGCAGCAGGTCTATGGTGATCAGCTGGCGCTGGTGCACCAGCAGCGACAGGCCGAACAGCGTCATCAGCACCAGCAGCTGCACCGCCGCCTCCTCGGCCCAGAACAGCGGTGCGCTAAAGACATAGCGCAGCACCACCTGGGCCATCATCAACAGCACCAGCGCCGCGCACACGGCCACGAGCAGCGCGCGCTCGGCCTGCGCCAGGCGCTCATCGAGGGCCAGAAACCAACGCATGTCAGCCCGATCCAGCGCACATCTCAGTTATCCATGGCGCCGCGCGCCACCCGCAGCCGATAAAACCTGGGCGCCATGCCCGCACCACCGCCGTCATTCCCGCGCAGGCGGGAATCCAGGGGTGTCGCCGGGGGGCACTGGATCCCCGCCTGCGCGGGGATGACGATGGCAACGGGGGGGGTGAGACAAAGCAGTTTCATCTCAGGCTCTCAGCGCTTTTGCGCTTGCTGGAAAAAATCGTTCACCAGCGGGTTTTGCGCCGTGTACTTGGCGCGCACCTGCGCGCCCACGGCCTGAAAGCTCGCCAGGTCGGCCGGCACCACCTTGGCGCCGTCGGCCTGGGCCAGGGCCAGGTTGTCCACGTCGGCGGCAACGGCCGCCTGCACGCCCCATTGCTCGGCGCCGGCGACCACCTGGCGCAGCTGCTGGCGCTGCGCGTCGCTCAGGGTGGACCACCATTTCTTCGAGGCCACGATCACCGCCGGGAAGGCCATGTGGCCGGTCAGCGTGAGGTAGGGCGCCTGCTGCTGGAACTTCATGCCCACCAGCGCGTCCAGATCCACGTCCACCGCGTCCAGCAGCTTGGTCGTCAGCGAGGGCGCGATCTCCGACAGCGTCATTGCCGTCGGCGCGGCGCCGTTGGCCAGCCACCAGTCGTTGTAGA
>JAFEES010000232.1 GCA_018240995.1 Pseudomonadota bacterium
GAGGGGAGAGGGGAGGAGGGCCCAGCGCCGCGACTTGTGTAGATACCAATGCCCAAAGGGGGGCGGAGTAAGCAGGGGCCTTTTTTAAGGAGCCTTGCCGGGCTGCGGCTTATCCGGCGCCAGCCCGCTGCCCGCCTCGGCCGCGGCCATGCGCTCCTGGCGTTCCTTGGCCATCTGCTCCACCAGCTGCTGGCGCCCCTGCTTGGCCGCGGCAATCATGGCCTCGCGGTCGTTGTGCAGCTCGTACAGGCGGTTGGATAGGGCGATGTTGTGGGTGCGAAAACGCCTGGTCAGCGCACCCGCCTCCTCGCGCGTCAGGCCGGTGAGCTCCAGCACCGTGCGCGCCGTGCGCAGGCTGGACTCGAACAGCTCGCGCTCCACATGCTCCACGCCCAGCTCGCGCAGGCTGTGCCAGTGCGTCACGTCGCGGGCACGCGCCACGATTTGCAGGTGCGGGAAATGCTTCTTCGCCAGCTGCACGATGCGCAGCGACTGCTCCGGCGCATCCACCGCCACCACCAGGATGCGTGCCTGCTGTGCGCCCGCCAGGCGCAGCAGGTTGACGCGCGTGGCGTCGCCGTAGAACACGCGGTAGCCAAAGGTGTGGGCCACCTCCAGCATCTCCACGCTGTGGTCCAGCACCGTGGCCGGCACGCCCTGGGCCAGCATCATGCGCGCCACGATCTGCCCATAGCGCCCGAAGCCGGCAATGATCACCGGCGCGTTCTGCGGCTCGGACAATTCCTGCGCCGGCGCCTCGGTCTTGAGCCGGGCATGGCGCTGCAGCAGCACGCGATCCAGCCACACCAGCAGCAGCGGGCTCAGCAGCATGGACAGGGCCACGGCGCCTATCAGCAGCGAGGCGTTCTCGGGCGCGATGGCGCCAAACGTTGCGCCGGACTGGAACACCACGAAGGCAAACTCGCCGCCCTGCGCCAGCAGCAGCGTGAACACCGGCCGTTCCTGGTAGGCCATGCCGGTCGCGCGCGCCAGGGCGTAGATCACCAGCGCCTTGATGGCCAGAAAGCCCAGCAGCAGGCCCAGCATGGTGAAGGGGTGGCGCGCGATCTCGCCAAAGTCGATGCTCATGCCCACGGCGATGAAGAACAGGCCCAGCAGCAGGCCCTTGAAGGGCTCGATGTCGGTCTCCAGCTCGCGCCGGTACTCGCTGTCGGCCAGCAGCACGCCGGCCAGGAAGGCGCCCAGCGCCATCGACAGGCCCACCGTCAGCATCAGCATGGCAATGCCCACCACCAAAAATAGCGAGGTGGCGGTGAAGATCTCGGGCGTCTTGCTTTTCGCTATCCAGCGCAAGAGCGGGCGCAGCACCCAGCGCCCGCCGAGCACGATGGCGCCCACCACGGCGACGATCTTCAACACCTCGGGCAGCAGATCCAGCGGCGCATGCGGCTGCAGCGCCTCGGCGCGCGCCGCCACGCCCAGGAGGGGCAGCAGGGCCAGGATGGGAATCGCCGCCACGTCCTGGAACAACAGGATGGCAAACGCCTTTTGCCCGCTGTCGGTGCGCATCAGGTTGCGTTCGTTGATCACCTGCAGCGCGATCGCCGTGGACGACAGCGCCAGCCCCAGCGCCCCCACCAGCGCCATGCGCCAGGGCAGGCCCACGGCCCAGGCGCTGCCCCACAGCAAGGCGGTGCAGCCCAGCATCTGCGCCGTGCCCAGGCCAAAAATCGGCCGGCGCAGGCTCCATAGCCGGCTGGGCTGCAGCTCCAGGCCGACGAGGAACAGCATCAGCACCACGCCGAACTCGGCAAAGTGCAGTATGTCCTGCACGTTGCTCACCAGGCCCAGGCCCCAGGGTCCAATCGCAATGCCCGCCGCCAGGTAGCCGATGATGGCGCCCAGGCCCAGCGCGCGCGCAATCGGCACGGCGATCACGGCCGCGGCCAGGTAGGTGAAGCCGTAGGTGAGCCAGACGGGGGCTTGGGCCATGGTGGGGCGGATGACTGAAGCGGGTGGCGGGCAAAAAGGCTGGCCGAAATTGTGACACCCCATGCCCGCGGCTGCAGGCTCCGTGCCGCGTGCAGGCCGCGTGCGCGGCCGGCGCGGCCGATAGAATGGCCGCCTTACCCTTCATCACAATTTCCTGCGCTCCCCCACATGGACTGGCATACCTGGATGGCTTTTTTCGCGGCGTCGTGGGTGATTGCCATTTCGCCGGGCTCGGGCGCCGTGCTGTCCATGAGCCATGGCCTGTCGTATGGCGTGCGCAAGACGGGGGCCACCATCTTCGGGCTGGAACTGGGGCTGCTGTTCATCCTGCTCGTGGCGGGTGCCGGCGTGGGCTCGCTGCTGATCGCGTCCGAGGCGGCCTTCACCGTCGTCAAGGTGCTGGGCGCCTGCTATCTCATCTACCTGGGCTGGTGCCAATGGCGCGCGGGCTCGGCCGGCACCCTGGGCGGCGACCTGGTGGCCGCGCCGGCCAGCTGGCGCCGGCGTGTGCTGACCGGGGCGCTGACGAATGCCACCAACCCCAAGGGCATTTTGTTCATGGTGGCGGTGCTGCCGCAGTTCATGAGCGAAGCGCGCCCGTTGTGGAGCCAGCTGCTGGTGATGGCCGCGACCCTGGTGTCGGTAGACCTGATCGTCATGAACGGCTATGCCGCCAGCGCCAGCGTGCTGCGCCGCTGGATGCAGAACGCCGGCGCCATGCGCGCGCAAAACCGCGTCTTCGGCGGCCTGCTGATGCTGGTGGGGGCGGGGCTGTTCTTCGTCAAGCGCGGCGGGCAGCACGCATGATGCTCATTTAGTAATAGCTGTAGGCGCTTTGCTGGTAAGCGCTGCAACCTGTTTTTATCCAATCAATAGAGGGAATTCGCATGCCTATCATCGCAGTTGCCAGTCCCAAGGGCGGCGTGGGCAAGTCCACGCTGTCCACCAACATCGCCGGCTACTTCGCCAGCCGCGGCCATTCCGTGGTGCTGGGCGATGCCGACCGCCAGCATTCCGCGCGCCTGTGGCTGCAGCAGCGCCCGGCCCAGGCCAGGCCGATAGGGGTGTGGGAGGTGGATGCCGACTGGATCAGCGCCCCGCCTAAGCAGGCCACGCATGCCGTGCTGGACACGCCCGCCGGCCTGGGCGGCTGGCGCCTGAAGGACGCGCTGAAGCTGGCCGATCGCATCATCGTGCCGCTGCAGCCCAGCCTGTTCGACATCTACGCCACCGGCCAGTACCTGGACGAGCTGGCCGCGCAGCGCCCGGGCGGACTGGAGCGCGTGGCCATCGTCGGCATGCGCGTCGATCCGCGCACCATCGTCGCCGAGAAGCTGCGCAACTTCGTGGACAGCCTGGGCCTGCCGGTGCTGGGCTATTTGCGCAACACGCAAAACTATGTGCAGCTGGCGGCGCAGGGCCAGTCGGTGTTCGACGTGGCGGGCGTGCGCGTGGCGCGCGACGTGGAGCAGTGGCAGGGTATTTGCGACTGGCTGGACGCGGCCTGACGCGCCTGGCGTGACTGCTGCGGCCACGGCATGGCGCCGTGCTCGCGTTCTTGATGTTTTCTTGATGCCCACGCCGGCAATCTTTGCCACGGCTTGACGCGGTCGTTCCTAGCATTCCTTCACTGATTGGAAGGAGGTGCAAGGTGATACTCGATCAAGCGGCTGCCTGGGCGGCCCATGCCTGCAGGGGGTGCGCATGGGCACGCTAACCCTCATCTACTGGCTTGCCGGCGCGTTCGCGCTCGGTCTTTTCGCCTATCTCGGCTACGCCTTGCTGCGGCCCGAGAGGTTTTGAACGCGAAAGACCACCATGCAAGACCTGCTGTTCATCGGCCTGTCGGCCCTGTTCTTCTGCGCCACGGCGGCCCTGGTGCTCGCCTTGCGGCGGCTGTGAGGGGGTGCCATGCAACTCATCACGCTTGAATTTGCCCTGGTGCTGGCCGTCATGACGGGCCTGGCGCTGCTCATGGGCCGCTGGCTGGCGCGCTGCTTTGAGGCCGAGGCGCATTGGGCCGTGGAGCGCCTGTCCTACCGCGCCCTGGGTGTGGACCCGGCCGAGCGCATGGGCTGGGCGCGCTATGGCCTGGCGCTGCTCCTGTCCAACGCCGCCATGATGCTGCTGGCCTACTTGCTCTTGCGCCTGCAGGGCTGGCTGCCGCTGAACGACCTGGGCAACGCGGCGCAATCGCCCGACCTGGCCTTCAACACGGCGGCCTCGTTCATCACCAACACCAACTGGCAGGCCTATGCGGGCGAGAGCAGCCTGTCCAACGCCACGCAGATGGGGGCCATCACCTTCCTGATGTTCTGCGGCGCCACGGCGGGCGTGGCGGCGGCGGGCGGTTTCATCCGTGCGCTCTCGCGCGCCAGCAGCCAGGACATGGGCAACTACTGGGTGGACTTCATGCGCGTGCTCTGGCGCGTGATGCTGCCGCTGTGCTTTGCCATGGCCCTGGTCTATGTGTGGCAGGGGATGCCGCAGACGCTTTCCAGCGAGGTGGTGGCGACCACGCTGGAGGGCGCGCGCCAGCAGATCATTCTGGGGCCGGTGGCCAGCTTCGAGACCATCAAGCACATAGGCACCAACGGCGGTGGCTTTTTCAGCATGAACGCCGCGCACCCGTTCGAGAACCCGACGCCACTGACCAATACGCTGCACATCCTGTCCATGCTGCTGATCCCGTCGGCGCTCACCGTCACCTTCGGCCT
>JAFEES010000233.1 GCA_018240995.1 Pseudomonadota bacterium
GCCGGCCTGGCGCCGCGAATCTGGGAAGTTGGCGCGCTATGCCGCGCCATTGCTGACGCGCTGCAGGCCCGCTTCAACCCGGTAGCCGTGCGCGGCGAGATCACGGGCTTTTCGCGCGCGTCCAGCGGGCATTGCTACTTCACGCTGAAAGACGGGCAGGGGCAGCTGCGCTGCGCCATGTTCCGCCGCGCCGCCGGCCAGCTGGACTTCATGCCGCGCGATGGCGAGCTGGTGGAGGTGCGCGGCCAGCTGGGCGTGTACGAGGCGCGCGGCGACCTGCAGCTCATCGTGGAGGGCATGCGCCGCGCGGGGCAGGGCGCGCTGTTCGAGCAGTTCCTGCGCCTCAAGGCCCAGCTGGAGGCCGAGGGCCTGTTCGACGCCGCGCGCAAGCGCCCGCTGCCGGCCATGCCGCGCGGCATAGGCCTGGTTACATCGCCGGGCGCGGCCGCCTTGCACGACGTGGTGACGGCCCTGCGCCGGCGCGTGCCGCATATCCCGGTGGTGCTGGTGCCGGCCCTGGTGCAGGGCGCGCAGGCGCCGGCGTCGATCTGCGATGCGCTATCAAAACTGTATCTGTTGGCACAGAATGGACAAGAGATTGAGGCCAATCGACCCCATATCGACGTGATCGTGCTGGTGCGCGGCGGCGGCTCCATCGAGGATCTGTGGGCCTTCAACGACGAGCGCCTGGCGCGCACCATCGTGCAAAGCCCCGTGCCCCTGGTCAGCGGCGTGGGGCATGAGACCGACTTCACCATTGCCGACTTCTGCGCCGACCTGCGCGCGCCCACGCCCACGGCCGCCGCCGAGCTGGTCAGCGAACCGCGCGCCGCCTGGCTGGGGGCCCTCGACCTGCTGGCCGAACGGCTGCAGGACGGCCTGCAGCGCCAGATCGACCAGCGCCACCAGCGCCTGGATCAGGCGGCGCAGCGCCTGGGCCGGCCCTCGGGCCTGGTGGCGCGCCAGCAGCTGCGCCTGTCCGGCCTGGCGCAGCGCCTGCGCCATGGTGTGCTATTGAAAACACAGCGATTGGCGCATGCCAGCCAAGCGCTACAGGCCAATTTGCCGCATATCGTGCAGCGCAGCCTGCTGCAGCGCCGCGAGCGCCTGGAGCGCGCCGCGCTGCGGCTGGAGCTTTTGAACCCGCAGCTGGTGCTGCAACGCGGCTACGCCCTGCTGACCGACGAGCAGGGCCACGCCGTCATGCGGCCAGACCAGCTGCGCACCGGCGACGCCGTGCACGCCCGCCTGGCCGAGGGCGAACTCGACCTGACCGTGGCCCAGCGCCGGCTGCTGTAACGGCTATGGCGCGGCGCCCGCCGGCGGCATTGGCCGGCCGCAGCGCGGATTGCTATTACTTTCTACAATGCGCCTTGCCCCGCCGTCGCCGCATCGGCGACCCCCTGACCACAACCCAAGAAGGACGACACCATGGAACACACCCTGCCGCCACTGCCCTACGCCATTGACGCCCTGGCCCCGCACTACAGCCGGGAAACGCTGGAGTACCACCACGGCAAGCACCACAACGCCTATGTGGTGAACCTGAACAACCTGCAAAACGGCACCGAGTTCGAGTCCCTGTCGCTGGAAGAAATCGTCAAGAAGGCGAGCGGCGGCATCTACAACAATGCCGCGCAAATCTGGAACCACAGCTTCTTCTGGAACTGCATGCAGCCCCAGGGCGGCGGCGAGCCCGGCGGCGCACTGCTTGCCGCCATCAACGCCAAGTGGGGCAGCTATGCCGCCTTCAAGGAAGCCTTCGTGAAAAGCGCCGTGGGCAACTTCGGCTCCGGCTGGACCTGGCTGGTGAAGAAGGCCGACGGCAGCGTGGACATCGTCAACACCGGCGCCGCCGGCACGCCCCTGACCACCGCCGACAAGGCCCTGCTGACGGTGGACGTGTGGGAGCATGCCTACTACATCGACTACCGCAACCTGCGCCAGAAGTTTGTCGAGACCTTCCTGGACAAGCTGGTGAACTGGAAGTTTGCCGAGGCCAACTTCGCCTGACCTGGCGCCAGCGCCAAGAACCAGGGCCCGGGGAGTGATCCCCGGGCCCTTTTTCTTGACTCTTGTATAAGACCTGCAAAAAAACCCGCATCACCCCGGCGTAAATTTTGCATTACGGGATTTGATTGCGATAAATGGGAGTTTGTCAGTTTCCCTCAAGCACAATGTCATATCTTCACCGCGCAGGCCCAGGCGTCAGCGCGTGGGACAGCTTCACCCCCCTGTGTTTTGTTGACCTGAGAGACAAGATGAGCACTGAACAACCCACCATCATCTACACCCTGACCGACGAGGCGCCGCGCCTGGCCACGGCCTCGTTCCTGCCCATCGTGCGCGCCTTTGCCGCGCCGGCGGGCATCAACGTGGCCGAGAGCGACATCTCGGTTGCCGCCCGCGTGCTGGGCCAGTTTCCCGAGGCCCTGAGCGAGGCGCAGCGCGTGCCCGACACCCTGGCCGAGCTGGGCAAGAAGACGCTGCAGGCCGACGCCAACATCATCAAGCTGCCCAACATCAGCGCCTCGGTGGCGCAGTTGATGGCCGCCATCAAGGAGCTGCAGGGCAAGGGCTACGCCATCCCCGACTTCCCCGAAGACCCCAAGACCGACGCAGAAAAGGCCATCCGCGCCAAGTACAACAAGTGCATTGGCTCGGCCGTGAACCCCGTGCTGCGCGAGGGCAACTCCGACCGCCGCGCGCCCCGCGCCGTCAAGGAATACGCACGCAAGAACCCGCACAGCATGGCCGAGTGGAGCCAGGCCTCGCGCTCGCATGTCTCGCACATGCACAAGGGCGACTTCTACCATGGCGAAAAGTCCATGACGCTGGACAAGGCGCGCGACGTGAAGATGGAGCTCATCACCAAGAGCGGCAAGACCATCGTCCTGAAGCCCAAGGTCAGCCTGCAGGATCGCGAGGTCATCGACTCCATGTTCATGAGCAAGAAGGCCCTGGTGGCCTTCTATGAAAAGGAGATCGAGGACGCGCGCAAGACCGGCGTCATGTTCTCGCTGCACGTCAAGGCGACGATGATGAAGGTCTCGCACCCCATCGTCTTCGGCCACTGCGTGAAGATCTTCTACAAGGAAGCCTTCGAGAAGCACGCCAAGCTGTTCGAGGAGCTGGGCGTGAACGTCAACAACGGCATGGTCAACCTCTACGACAAGCTGGAGACCCTGCCCTCGGCCCAGCGCGACGAGGTCATGCGCGACCTGCACGCCTGCCACGAGAACCGCCCCGAGCTGGCCATGGTCGATTCCGCCAAGGGCATCACCAACTTCCACTCGCCCAACGACGTGATCGTCGACGCCTCCATGCCGGCCATGATCAGGAACGGCGGCAAGATGTGGGGCCCCGACGGCCGCCTGAAGGACGTCAAGGCCGTGATGCCCGAATCGACCTTCGCCCGCATCTACCAGGAGATGATCAACTTCTGCAAGTGGCACGGCGCGTTCGATCCCAAGACCATGGGCACCGTGCCCAACGTCGGCCTGATGGCCCAGCAGGCCGAGGAATACGGCAGCCACGACAAGACCTTCGAGATCACCGAGGACGGCGTCGCCAACATCACCGACCTGGCCACCGGCGAGGTGCTGATGAGCCAGAACGTCGAGGCCGGCGACATCTGGCGCATGTGCCAGGTCAAGGACGCGCCCATCCGCGACTGGGTCAAGCTCGCCGTCACGCGCGCGCGCCAGTCGGGCATGCCGGTCGTCTTCTGGCTCGACCCGTACCGCCCGCACGAGGCGCAGCTCATCACCAAGGTCAAGATGTACCTGCACGAGCACGACACCAACGGCCTGCAGATCGAGATCATGAGCCAGGTGCGCGCCATGCGCTACACGCTGGAGCGCGTGATCCGCGGGCTGGACACCATCAGCGCCACCGGCAACATCCTGCGCGACTACCTGACCGACCTGTTCCCCATCATGGAGCTGGGCACCAGCGCCAAGATGCTGTCCATCGTGCCGCTGATGGCCGGCGGCGGCATGTACGAGACGGGCGCCGGCGGCTCGGCGCCCAAGCATGTGCAGCAGCTGACCGAAGAAAACCATCTGCGCTGGGACTCGCTGGGCGAATTTTTGGCCCTGGCCGTGAGCCTGGAAGACCTGGGTCTGAAGAACCACAACCAGCGCGCCAAGCTGCTGGCCAAGACGCTGGATGCCGCCACCGGCAAGCTGCTGGACAACAACAAAAACCCCAGCCCCAAGACCGGCCAGCTGGACAACCGCGGCAGCCAGTTCTACCTGGCCATGTACTGGGCACAAGAGCTGGCCAGCCAGACCGAAGACGCCGAGCTGGCCGCCAGGTTCGCCCCGCTGGCCAAACAGCTGGCCGACAACGAGGCAAAAATTGTCGAAGAGCTGCGCGTGGTGCAGGGCCATGCCGTGGACATTGGCGGCTACTACCAGCCCGACCAGGCCAAGCTCGACGCCGTGATGCGCCCCAGCGCCACGTTCAACGCCGCACTGGCATCGCTGACGGCCTGATAGCGCCCGTCACTCCCTCCCCCACTGGGGGAGGGCAGGGGTGGGGGCCGGCGACGCTTGCGTGTTGATGCCGGCACGATGCCGGCGCTCCTGCTCCCGTCCTCACCTTCCCCCAGAGGGCGTGGGTATCTACACATCGTTTTAGTTGCTCACAACGCCTGATTGAC
>JAFEES010000234.1 GCA_018240995.1 Pseudomonadota bacterium
GGGAGAGGGGGCAGGCACGCCTGTGCTCCCAGGCTCCCCCCTCTCCCCCGGCCCCACTCCCGCGAGGGGAGAGGGGAGAGTGGCCAGTGCAAAGACTTGTGTGGATACCAGTGCGGCAAGGGCAGGCGAGCGGCCGCGAGCACGTGGCTTCACCCTGCTGGAGCTGCTGGTGGTGATGGCCATCATCGCCCTGGCCACGGCCGGCGTAAGCCTGGCGCTGCGCGACAGCGGCGCCAGCGAGCTGCAGCGCGAGGGCGACCGCCTGGCGGCGCTGCTGGAGTCGGCGCGGGCGCAGTCGCGCGCCTCGGGCGCGGCCGTGCGCTGGCGCGCCGATGCCCAGGGGTTTCGCTTCGAGGGCCTGGCAGGCAGCAAACTGCCCAGCCACTGGCTCAGCAACGCCACCAGCGTGCGCGGCCCGGCCACGCTATGGCTGGGGCCGGAGCCGCTGATAGGCCCGCAGCAGGTGGTGATCGTGAACCAGGCCCAGCCCGGGCGCGCCGTGCGCGTGGCCACCGACGGGTTGCAGCCCTTCAGCGCACAGGCCCTGCCGTGAGAATGCGAGGCAAGGCGGCGGGCTTCACGCTGGTGGAGGTGCTGGTGGCCCTGGCCATCGTGGCCATCGCCCTGATGGCAGGCCTGCAGGCCACGTCCGCCCTGACGCGCAATGCCGCACGCCAGACCGACGTGGTGCTGGCCCATGCCTGCGCCGAGAACGAGCTGGTCAAGGTGCGCCTGTCGCGCCAGATGCCCGCCATAGGCGACGCGCGCGTGCTGTGCGAGCAGGCCGGGCGCGGCTACGAGGTGGCCGTGACGGTGACGCCCACGCCGAATCCGCAATTCAGGCGCGTGGATGCACAGGTGTTTGACGAGCAGGCTCCGGTGCTGCGCCTGTCCACCATCGTGGGGCGCTATTGATGCGGCGCAGGCATTCCGGCTTCACCCTGGTCGAGCTGCTGGTGGCGCTGGCCGTGATGGCGCTGCTGGCCATCGTCAGCTGGCGCGGGCTGGACGGCATGGTGCGCGCGCAGCAGATCACACGCGAGCGCGCCGACGCCGTGCTGACGCTGCAGACCGTGCTGGCGCAATGGGGCGCCGACCTGGACGCGCTGCAGGCCGTGGAGCACACCGAGCCCCTGGCCTGGGACGGCCAGGTGCTGCGCCTGACGCGCCGCGGCATGCGCCAGCCGGACGAGGGCGCCGTCGTCGTCGCCTGGGCCCTGCGCAATGTGGATGGCGCCAGCCGCTGGCTGCGCTGGCAATCGCCCCCGGTGCGCACGCGCGCCGAATGGACCGAGGCCTGGGCCCGCGCCGCGCAGTGGGCGCGCACGCCCAGCAGCGCCGAGCGCGAGCGCGAGACGGTGCTCCTGCCGCTGATCGGCTGGCAGCTGTACTACTACCGCGGCGGCGCCTGGGCGAATGCGCAATCGGCCAACACCAGCGCCAGCCTGCCCCAGCAGCCCGGCGGCCTGAGCAGCACGGCAGCCAGCATTCCCGAGGGCGTGCGCCTGCAGCTCACGCTGCCCGAGGGCGGCGTGCTGGCCGGCGTGATTACCCGCGACTGGGCCAACCCGCTGCTGGGCGGGGGCAAGTCATGAGGGCCCGGAACGTTGCGCGATGGGCGTCCAGGGTTTTGCGGGGGCGCGCGCCCAACGCCCAACGCCCAACGCACAACGCACAACGTGCCAGCCAGGCAGGCGCCGCGCTGCTGGCGGCCATGCTCACCGTGACCCTGGTGGCCACCTTCGCCGCCGCCGCCATGTGGCAGCAGTGGCGCGCCATCGAGGTCGAGACCGCCGAGCGCGCGCGCATCCAGTCGGCATGGATTTTGATCGGGGCGCTGGACTGGTCGCGCCTGATACTGCGCGAGGACTCGCTGGCGCAGGGTGGCGACGGCACCGACAACCTGAGCGAGCCCTGGGCCGTGCCGCTGCAGGAGGCGCGCCTGTCCACCTTCCTGGCCGCCAACCGCAACGTGGCCCAGGTGCAAGACGCCAGCACCGACACGGCCGACGCCTTCCTGTCCGGCCAGATCACCGACCAGCAGGGCCTGCTGAACCTGCGCAACCTGGGCGGCGACAAGCAGGTGGACGCCACGGCGCAGCGCCAGTTCGCGCGCCTGTTCGACTACCTGGGCCTGCCGCGCCAGCAGCTCGACCAGCTGGCGCAGCAGCTGCTGCTGGCCACGGCGCGCGAGGGCGACGCAAGCGCCGCCCCGCTGCTGCCGCAAAGCGTGGCCCAGCTGGGCTGGTGGGGGCTGCCGCAACAGTCCATCGCCGCGCTGGCGCCCTATGTCACGCTGCTGCCCGCGCGCACCACGGTGAACCTGAACACCGCCAGCGCCGTGGTGCTGTGGGCCAGCGCCGACGGCCTGGACATGGCCGATGCCCAGCGCCTGGTGCAACGGCGCGAGACGCAATACTTTCGCAACCCGGCCGAGGCCGCCGAGCTGGTGCGCGCCGGCAGCGCCATCACCGCCAGCACGCACGCCGTGGCCTCCAGCTACTTCGAGGTGCGCGGGCGGCTGCGCCTGGACGGCGCCGTGGTCGAGGAACGCTCCCTGGTCTTCAAGCAGCGCGGCGACGTGCGCACCCTGTGGCGCGAGCGCGGCGGCCTGGCCGCCCTGGGCGCGATGGCCCAGGGCCCTACAATGCCGCGCCCGACATCATCCCCATGAGCACTCTCGTCATCACCCTGCCCCTGGGCGCGCCACCGGCCAGCGCCGAGTACAGCTACACGCTCACCGGCGACGGCCACCAGGCCATACGTCAGGGCAGCGCCGGCGCCGCCCTGCTGCCCGACCCCGGCCGCGCCGGCGAGGTGGTGGCCGTGGTGCCGGTGCGCGCCCTGTCCTGGCAGCGCGTGACCCTGCCGCAGGGCGCGCTGGGCCAGGCCCAGCGCCTGCGCGCCGTGCTGGAAGGCCTGCTGGAGGAGCAGCTGCTGGACGACCCCGCGCAGCTGCACTTTGCCCTGCAACCGGGCGCGCAGGCCGGCAGCCCGGCCTGGGTGGCGGTGTGCGAGCGCGCCTGGCTGCGCCAGGCGCTGCAGGCACTGGAGGCCGCGGGCCGCCCGGCCGACCGCGTGGTGCCCGAATTCGCCCCCGGCCCCACGGCCAGCGGCGCCGAGGAATGCGAGGTGCTGGGCCAGCCCGAGGACGCCTGCGCCGTACTCACCGGCCATGGCGCGCAGCAGGCGGTGGCGGTGCTGCCGCTGGCGGCGGCGCGCGCGCTCATGACTCAGGCGCCCGCCGGCGAGGATGCGCCGCCGATGCGCGCCGAACCCGCCGTGGCCGCCCTGGCCGAACGCCTGCTGGGCCGCCCGGTGCAGCTCCACACCGCCAGCCAGCGCGCCCTGGCGGCGGCGCGCGGCGACTGGGATCTGGCGCAATTCGACCTGGCCAGCAGCGGGCGCACGCGGCTCTTGCGCCGCCTGGGCAGCGCCGCCGGCACCTTTGCGCGCGCCCCACAATGGCGCGCCGCGCGCTGGGCGCTGGGCCTCGGCCTGGCCGCGCAGGTGATAGGCCTGAACCTGTGGGCCTGGCAAGACCGCCAGGCGCTGGCCGCCAAGCAGGACGGCGCGCGCGCCATCCTCCGGCAGACCTTTCCGCAGATCCAAGCCGTGGTGGATGCCCCGTTGCAGATGCGGCGCGAGCTGGATCTGCTGCGCCGCGAGACCGGCAGCCTGGAGCGCAAAGACCTGGAGCCACTGCTGGCCGCGGCCGGATCCGCCCTGCCGCAGGCACAGGTACCCACCCAGATCGAGTACAGCGCCGGCACCCTGGTGCTGCGCGGCATGAATATCACACCCGAGGAGCTTGCCGCCATGAACCAACGCCTGGCCGCCACCGGCTACGAGGCGCACGCCCAGGACGGCGCGCTGGCGCTGCGTCCCCAGGAGCGCCCATGAACTCGCACCCGACAGCGCGACCCCGCGCCATGGCCGCAGCGCTGCGCACGCATTGGGCCTCCCTGGCGCCGCGTGAACAGTCCCTGGTTCTGGCGGCAGGCGCCGTGCTGGGCCTGGCCCTGCTGTGGTGGCTGGCGCTGGCACCGGCGCTGGCGCAACTCAAGTCATCCAGTGCGCGCCATGCCGCGCTGGATGCCGAGCTGCAGCAGATGCAGGGCCTGCAAGGCGAGGCCCTGCACCTGAAGGCCATGCCCCGCCCCACAAGCAACGAAACCCTGCCCGCGCTGTGGCGCTCGCTGCCCCAGCAACTGGGCCATGCCACGCAAATGACGACCGCGGGCGACCGGGCCACCATCACCCTCAAGGCCGTGCCCGCGGCGTCATTGGCGCAGTGGCTGGCGCAGGTGCGCAGCACCACCCGCGCCGTGCCGACCGAGGCGCGCCTGGTGCGCAGCCCGGCCGCGGCCGGCGCTGCCAACGCGCCGGCGCTGTGGGACGGCACGCTGACGCTGGCCCTGCCGGCACACTAAGAGCCCGAGATCGCGATGAAACTGCCCCGCCTCACTCCTGGCCTTGCCATCGTCACCCCCGCGCAGGCGGGGATCCAGTGCTCTCCGCCAATGCTGCTGGATTCCCGCCTGCGCGGGAATGACGGCGGTGGTGGGGTCGTCGCGCGGCGCCATGGATAACTGAAATGAAACCGCGTTCCCCTGCCCCAACCCTTGCCATCGT
>JAFEES010000235.1 GCA_018240995.1 Pseudomonadota bacterium
GTCGTCCAGCGCCGTGTGGCGCGTAAAGGGGCGGCGCGGCAGGCTGGCCAGGTTGGCGCGCAGCTCGGGCTCGGGCAGGGCGGCCAGCAGCACGCGGCCCATGGAGGTCCAGAACGCCGGCAGGCGCGAGCCCACGGCCAGGTTGGTGCTCATGATCTTGTGCGTGTGCACGCGCAGCACGTAGACGATGTCCAGCCCATCGAGCACGGCGGCCGAGCAGGACTCGCGCACGCGTTCGGTCAGCGCCTCCATCTGGGGCTCGGCCAGATCCCAGATCGGCGTGGAGCTCAGGTAGGCAAACCCCAGGTCGAGGATGCGCGGCGTGAGGCGGAACTGGCGCCCGTCGCTTTCCATGTAGCCCAGGGTCTGCAGCGTGAGCAGGATGCGCCGCGCACCGGCGCGCGTCAGGCCGGTGCGCGCCGCTACCTCGCTCAGCGTCTGTTGTGGCGCGCCGGCGCTGAAGGAGCGGATCACCTCCAGCCCGCGCGCGAACGACTGCACGTAGTTGTCGCCCGGTTTCGGTGAGCCGTCCGCCGTGCCTGCCGGCTGCGCACCGCGGCCAAGGCCCGTCCTGTGGGAATTACTTACGGAATGGGGGGTGTCATTCATGGCGATTTGTCCTAAAATTCATTATACGAACAAAAGTTCGATATACGAACAAATTATGCCGACCTGGGGCCGGCTTTCTTTTTTCACCACACGGCAAGACATGATCAACAAGATTGCGGATTCGGTTGCCCAGGCGCTTTCGGGCGTGCAGGACGGCGCCACGGTACTTATTGGCGGCTTTGGCACCGCGGGCAACCCCGCCGAGCTCATCGACGGACTCATCGCCCAGGGCGCGCGCGAGCTCACCGTGGTCAACAACAACGCCGGCAATGGCGATACCGGCCTGGCGGCGCTCTTGAAAAGCGGCCAGGTGCGCAAGATCATCTGCAGCTTTCCGCGCCAGGCCGATAGCTGGGTGTTCGACGAGTTGTACCGCTCCGGCAAGATCGAGCTGGAGATCGTGCCCCAGGGCAACCTGGCCGAGCGCATGCGCGCCGCCGGCGCCGGCATTGGCGCCTTCTTCTGCCCCACGGCCTATGGCACCGAGCTTGCCAAGGGCAAGGAGACGCGCCAGATCAACGGCAAGCATTACGTGCTGGAGTACCCCATTTATGGCGACGTGGCCCTGGTCAAGGCGGAGAAGGGCGACCGCTGGGGCAATCTGAGCTACCGCATGTCGGCGCGCAACTTCGGCCCGGTGTGCGCCATGGCCGCCAAGTTCACCGTGGCCACGGTGCACGAGCTGGTGGAGCTGGGCGAGCTGGATCCCGAGGCGGTGGTCACGCCGGGCATCTTCGTCAGCCAGGTGGTCAAGGTGGCACGCGTTGCCACCCAGGCCGGTGGCTTCAGGAAATAAGGCCACAAGCGCAGGAGATACAAGCGTGAGTAACTATCAAAAACGAAGCAAGACGGAACTCGCCCAGCGCGTGGCGCAGGACATTTTCAATGGCGCCTACGTGAACCTGGGCATTGGCCAGCCGACCCTGGTGGCGAATCACCTGCCCGCCGGGCGCGAGGTGGTGCTGCACTCCGAGAACGGCATCCTGGGCATGGGCCCGGCGCCGGCGGAGGGGCTGGAGGACTATGACCTGATCAACGCCGGCAAGCAACCCGTGACGCTGCTGCCCGGCGGCAGCTACTTCCACCATGCCGACAGCTTCGCCATGATGCGCGGCGGCCATCTGGACATCTGCGTGCTGGGCGCGTTTCAGGTTTCAGCCACGGGCGACCTGGCCAACTGGAGCACGGGCGAGCCCGGCGCCATCCCCGCCGTGGGCGGCGCCATGGATCTGGCCGTGGGGGCCAAGCAGACCTGGGTGATGATGGACTTGCTCACCAAGACCGGCGAATGCAAGGTGGTCAGTGAATGCAGCTACCCGCTCACCGGCCTGGCCTGCGTGAAGCGCATCTACACCGACCTGTGCACGCTGGCATGCACGCCGGATGGCCTGGTGCTCATCGACACCGTGCCGGGCCTGGCCCATGCCGAGCTGGAGCGCATCGTCGGCCTGCCCATACGCCAATCAGCATGAAAACCACCTGTAGCGTTTGGTGGTTAAGTCCAAGCAGCTCACTTTTTTAATTCACTTGACTGGAGACACACCATGACCCAAGCCTTTATCTGCGACGCCATCCGCACCCCCTTCGGCCGCTACGGCGGCGCGCTTGCCGGCGTGCGCACCGACGACCTGGGCGCCATACCCATCAAGGCGCTGATGGAGCGCAACCCCGACGTGGACTGGAAGGCGGTGAATGACGTGCTCTACGGCTGCGCCAACCAGGCCGGCGAGGACAACCGCAACGTGGCGCGCATGGCCGCCCTGCTGGCGGGGCTGCCGATAGCGGTGCCCGGCGGCACCATCAACCGCCTGTGCGGCTCGGGCCTGGACGCCGTGGGCACGGCGGCGCGCGCCATCAAGGCGGGCGAGGCGCGGCTGATGATCGCCGGCGGCGTGGAAAGCATGAGCCGCGCGCCCTTCGTCATGCCCAAGGCCGAGTCCGCCTTCAGCCGCAGCAACGCCGTGTACGACACCACCATTGGCTGGCGCTTCGTCAACAAGCTGATGAAGCAGCACTACGGCGTCGATTCCATGCCCGAGACGGCCGAGAACGTGGCCGATGACTTCCAGATCGAGCGCGAGGCCCAGGATCGCATGGCCCTGGCCAGCCAGCAAAAGGCCGCCGCCGCGATAGCGGCAGGCCACCTGGCGCAGGAGATCGTGTCCGTGCATATCCCGCAAAAGAAGGGCGACCCCGTCGTCGTCAGCCAGGACGAGCACCCGCGCGCCACCACGCTGGAGGCGCTGGCCAGGCTCAAGGGCGTGGTGCGCCCGGACGGCAGCGTGACGGCCGGCAACGCCAGCGGCGTGAACGACGGCGCCTGCGCCCTGCTGCTGGCCAATGAAGAGGCGGCCAAGCAATACGGCCTCACGCCGCGCGCCCGCGTGGTGGGCATGGCCACGGCCGGCGTGGCGCCGCGCATCATGGGCTTCGGGCCCGCGCCCGCCGTGCGCAAGGTGCTGCAGCTCACCGGCCTGAGCCTGGAGCAGATGGACATCATCGAGCTCAACGAAGCCTTTGCCGCCCAGGGCCTGGCGGTGCTGCGCGACCTGGGGCTGGCGGACGACGACAAGCGCGTCAACCAATGGGGCGGCGCCATCGCCCTGGGCCATCCGCTGGGTGCATCGGGCGCGCGCCTGGCCACCACGGCGGTGAACCAGCTGCACACCTTGGGCGGCAAGTACGCGCTGTGCACCATGTGCATAGGCGTGGGCCAGGGCATCGCCGTGGTGCTGGAGCGGGTCTGATTTTTTTAAGAAGGGAGATTCGATGAATACCAAACCGCATTGCCGGCCAAAGCCGACGCGCCGAACCCTGCTCGCCGGCCTGGCCCTGGCCGCGGCCGGCGCGCTGCCCCTGGGCGCCGCCGCGCAAGCCTATCCCGCCAAGCCGGTGACCATCGTCGTGCCGTTCGCCCCCGGCGGCACCACCGACATCCTGGCGCGCATCGTCGGCCAGGGCCTGCAAACCGAGCTGGGCCAACCCTTCATCGTGGACAACCG
Organism: Pseudomonadota bacterium; assembly: GCA_018240995.1. GTDB lineage: Bacteria > Pseudomonadota > Gammaproteobacteria > Burkholderiales > Burkholderiaceae_C > Alicycliphilus. The sequence continues at coordinate 3,612 of JAFEES010000235.1, forward strand.
CGCGGGCGCCGGCGGCAACATCGGCGCCTCGCTGGCGGCCAAGGCTCCGGCTGATGGCTACACGCTGTTCATGGGCACGGTGGGCACGCACGCCATCAACCAGGCGCTGTACAAGAAGATGCCCTTCGACCCGGTGAAGGACTTCGCGCCCATCTCGCGCGTGGCCACGGTGCCGAACCTGCTGGTGGCCAACCCCAAGGAGCCGTACAAGACCGTCAAGGAGCTGATCGCCTACGCCAAGCAGCATCCCGGCAAGGTGACCTTCGGCTCGCCGGGCAGCGGCGCCTCTCCGCATGTGTCGGGCGAGCTGTTCAAGAGCATGACCGGCACCGACCTGTTGCATGTGCCCTACAAGGGCAGCGCCCCGGCCATGACCGACCTGCTGGGCGGGCAGATCAACATCATGTTCGACAACATGCCATCGGCCATCCAGCATGTGCGCTCGGGCAAGCTGCGCCCCATCGCCGTGACCACGGCCAAGCGCTCGCCCGAGCTGCCCGACGTGCCCACCATCGCCGAGGCCGGCGTGCCCGGCTACGAGGCCATGTCCTGGTTCGGCCTGTTCGCCCCGGCGGGCACGCCCAAGCCGGTGCTCGACAGGCTGCATGCCGCCCTGGTCAAGGTGCTGAACCAGGCCGACGTGAAGAAGAAAATCGCCGAACAGGGCGGCGACGTGGTGGCCGAAACGCCCGAGCAGTTCGCCGCCTTCATCAAGGCCGAGACGGCCAAGTGGGGCAAGGTGGTGAAGGACTCGGGCGCCACGGTGGATTGATCGCGTCACTATCGATATAAGAGCTTGCAGCGCCCTGCCAATGGGCGCTGCAGGCTTTTTTCATTGGTTTATGCCGTTTCTCCCTCCCCCTCTGGGGGAGGGCTGGGGTGGGGGCCGGCAGCCCAACCTTCCCCCAAAGGGCATGGGTATCTACACATCGTTTTAGTAGCCCACAACGCTTGATTGACGCGGGTTTTGCTCCCTCTCCCCTTGCGGGAGAGGGTTGGGG
>JAFEES010000236.1 GCA_018240995.1 Pseudomonadota bacterium
GGTGTAGGCAATGAGCTGGTGCCCGTTGTCCAGGGTGACGCGAAAACGCGAGTCCGGCAGGACTTCGGTGACGCTACCCTGCATCTCAATCAGTTCTTCTTTGGCCATAGGTGGTCAGTCTCTCGATAACAAATGTCTGTGGCGGCGCCCGTGAAGCCTGGTGCAGCCGCGGCCAGCGGCCGCATCGGCCGTTTCACGGGCCCGAAGCACGGTGCTGGAGCAGGCAGGGGAGTCGCTAAACCCGCAGTTGCGGAAAGGCCGACAGGCCGTGGGAAGGCGGCTTCAATGGACAGGCGCGGCGCTGTGCATGTAACCCGCTATTGTACTGCGATGCCAACGCTGCTGCTCAGGACTGCGCCACGGCCGCGGCCAGCGTCTTCACCAGGTCTGACTGCGTGATGATGCCTGCCAGCTGCCCGGCCTCGTCCACGACGGGGATGTGGTGGTGACCGGCGTCGGAAAACAGCGGCACCAGGTCCATCACATGCTGCTCGACCCGCACCTGCAGGACTGGTGCCGACATCAGTCCCAGCACCTGCTCCGGTTGCCTGGGCCGGCCCAGGATCAGCGTGCGCAGGCGCTGCCCCATGCCCTCATGCAGCTCAAGATTGGCCAGCCGCATGAAGTCCGCCATGGTGACGATGCCGATGACCGCGTTGTGTGCATCCACCACCGGCAGCGCCTTGATGGCGTGCCGGCGCATCAAGGCCCAGGCTTGCCTCAGTGGCGTCTCGGCAGTCACCGTGTGCACGGGTGCCGACATGATCTGCCGGCAGCGCAACTCACCCAGGGTGCGCTGGAATGCCGCCCTGCCGGCCAGGTGCAGCAGGCCTTCCAGGTCGTCGCGGCTCACGTCCAGCACCTGGTTGTAGTGCGACAGGGCGGCGTCGAGGTCTCCCGAGGTGAAGGCGCCTGACTCCTTGCGGCCGGAGGGCGCTCGTGCCTGGGCGTGGGGGTAGCTGCGGCCCGTCAGGTGGTTAAAGGCAATGCCCGCCAGCACCAGGATCAACACGTTCAGTGCCACCGGCAACGCCCCCGCGGCCGTGCTTTCGTGCGGATGCAGCACGGCAAACAGTGCCATGCCGCCGCCCGGCGGGTGCAGGCAGCGCAGGGCCAGCATCACCGCCACGGCCAGGCCGACGGCCAGGCCGCTGGCCACGGACAGATCGGGCACCAGCGCCGCGCAGGCCACGCCCACCAGATACGACAGCACACTGCCCGCCAGCACCGGCCAGGGCTGCGCCAATGGGCTGGAGGGCAAGGCAATCATGAGCACCGCGCTCGCCCCCAGCGAAGCCACCATCCACGGTGGCGACGAGGCCATGCCCAGCCAATGCGCAAACAGCGCCACCAGGGCTATGCACAAGGCCAGGCCGAGCACCATGCGCCAACGCTCGCGCTGGTTGATGCGCACGCGTGCAGGCTTGAAAAGGCGTAGCCAGGTGCGCGTGCGACTGGGGCTGGATTCGGTACCGGGGTTCTGGGATGGAGACAGGGACATGACAAAAGCGGCCTGCGCCGCGCTGCGCCGCGCTGCGCCGCGCTGCGGCCGCGCATTATCGGCGCCGCACTTTCGCCATGCACTGGCGGGGTTATCAGACAAGCCCAGCCCGCGCGCCATCACTCTATAGAATGGCCCGGCATTTTTTTACCAACGATTGCCGCTACGTGTCCGACCGCCTTGCCGTACTTCCGCAGTATCTGCTGCCCAAACAACTGCTCACCACCCTCGCGGGTCGCTTGGCATCGGCGCATGCCGGCAACCTGACCACGGCCGTGATCCGCCGCTTCGTGGCGCGCTACCGCGTGGACATGGGAGAGGCAGCCAACCCCGACATCGCCAGCTACGCCAGCTTCAACGACTTCTTCACGCGCGCGTTGCGCCCCGGCCTACGCCCGCTGGCCGATGCCGCCGTGGTGTGCCCGGTGGATGGCGCTGTAAGCCAGCTGGGGCCAATAGAGCGTGACCAGATCTTCCAGGCCAAGGGCCATCACTACTCCACCACCGCCCTGCTGGGCGGCAATGCCCAGCTGGCGGCGCAGTTTCAGGACGGCCACTTCGCCACCATTTACCTGAGCCCACGCGACTACCACCGCATTCACATGCCGATTGATGGCCGGCTGCTCAGCATGGAGCATGTGCCGGGGGCGCTGTTTTCCGTCAACCCGACAACGGCGCGTGGCGTGCCCGGGCTGTTCGCGCGCAACGAACGCGTGGTCTGTATTTTCGACACCCCGCTGGGCCCCATGGCCCTGGTGCTGGTCGGGGCCACGATCGTGGGCAGCATGGCCACCGTGTGGCATGGCCAGGTGAACCCGCCGCGCACCGGCAAACCGCGCCGCTGGGACTATGCTGACCAACAAGTCACACTACGCCAGGGCGAGGAGATGGGGCGCTTCTTGCTCGGTTCCACCGTGGTGCTGCTGTTTGCGCGCGACGCCATTCAATTTGTGCCCGACTGGGCGGCGGAGCGTGCCGTGCGCCTGGGCGAGGCCATGGCGCAGCGCTGCGCCATCTGAATTCTTTGCGTCAATACGCGCCGGGAACGCGCTCGGTGGTGAACACCGTAGGTTCAAGCTCCAACTCCACAGGATTCACCGCTTCGGCGCTACCGACCAAATACACGGCCAGGTCGTTGCGGCGCAGCGTCACATGGCTCACCGTTTCCCAGCTGCCTGCACGCTTGACACGCGTGCCAGGCTTGTAGAGCGGCATGCGAAACTGCCTAGACCAACCCCAGGGCACCTCGGGTGGTTCGGCAATCTCAACAGGAGCGTGGCGGATGTCCATGGCGCACCATCTTAGCCGCTTCAGGCCACGCAGCGCTCCCCGGCAAACCGCAGTGCTGCCTCCGGCATGGCCTGCAACGTGGGTTGTATGCGTTCTGCCACACCCGGCAGGTGTCAAACGGCAGCGCCTCCTGCTGTAACTGCATTGCGTCAGCTCCAGCTGCACGGCATGAATGTTGCGCGCCGGCTCGCCAGAGTGGCGCGTGATGTAGCCACCCGTGAAACGGCGGTTAAGCACCGCCGAATGTCCCTTGGAGCACTCCACGAACGCGAGAGAGAAATGGAGAAGAGGGACCTCCAGAGAGGCTGACTGCGCGAATCCGCCGCGTGCACGCCAGAAGGGCGATGCCCGCAAACCCAGCAAACACGCGGGGAATGGGCAAGAAAAAAGGCCAACCGAGAATGGTTGGCCTTGGGTAAATGGTGGCGGACGGTTGCCCAGTTCAATTCCGGCTCTGTCACTTGAATAGCAATGCAGCGGGCGTGAGCGGCAATGAGCGGGGTTGCCTCAAAGCACCGCATCAAGCCCCTTGCGTTCGAGGATGTCCAGCAATTTCTGCGACGGCCCGCTGGGGCGCTTGTCGCCCACCTCCCACTTGCGGACGGTGGACGTGCTGGTGTTCAGCACGCTGGCCAGCACGGCCTGACTCAGGTGCAGTCGCTCGCGCAACGCCTTGACCTTCGTGGCGTCGTAGTCCTGCACCGGCTCCAGGCACAGTGCGTCGTACTTCTGCATCTTGCGTTTGTCGATGAAGTCCAGGCGATGCAGATCGCCGGCCGTTTCATGAACGGCTTCGAGGATGCGGCTCTTGGTCTTGGTGGTCATTTGCAAGTCTCCTGCAAAGCGCCGTCGGAAACGGCTTCATCCAGTTGCGGGCCTGTTCGAGCCAGCAGGTCGGCGGCGATGACCTGCAAGCCTTCGAGCTCCTCGTCGCTGACGTTCGCCCGCTCGTTCTTCTCGAAGCCGAACACGAAAAACCAGCGGTTGCCCTTGTTGGTGGCGACCAGCGTGCGCACGCCGCCACGCTTGCCGCGCCCAGCCAGGCCGACGCGCTTCTTCACCACGCTGCCACCGAGGTCTGCGTCGATCAGGCCAGCTGCCATCTCCTGAACGGCCTTGCACAGGACGGCATCGGTGAGCTCCGTCTTGCGCATCCATCGCTGAAAGTGGCGCGTCTTGAACACTCGCATCATTGCTTCGAATTGTGCCACTCGGTGGCATAGACTGTCACGTCTGGCAGCGAGGCATCAAGCACAGCGGTCAGCACAGCGTCTGCGGAATCGCTGGTCACCCTACACTGATCGTGATGGCGCGCCACCCATATCGTTCTTCTTTCGGGTGCTTCGCATAGACAAGAACCGCAGTCACGGAGTCGATGTCAGGCGGGATCGCCTCGACCAAAAAAGGCGGAACAAAGGCGTCTTCGACGAAGGCGAACCCCTTCGGGTGCCTCTTCAGGTTCCCATTGGCCACCTTCACATCAGTTTCGGGACGAGGCCCGGGCTCAACGGTGAACAAATCTTTGCGGCCCGTCTTGCGGTTTTGAGTCACCCGAAAACGAACGCCTTCACCGACCTTGGGGTGCTGCGCCCCGATCCACGCACCTTCGTCGATTCCCAGCTCAAAGTCCCGGTTGACGAAGACTTTTGTCCGCCTCCCATCTGCCGCGACCCGAGTGATCAGTCCCATCCCTGCATCGGTACAGTCCCAACTGCCCCCCTGCGATCGCGCCGAGCCTTGGACAATTGCCTCGCCAGCGCTGTCCCGCTGCCTACCGAGTACGAGCG
>JAFEES010000237.1 GCA_018240995.1 Pseudomonadota bacterium
GGCCGGATCATGTAGGCCGCCACCATCATCACCATCAGCGCCACGGCGATGTTCAGCGTGAAGAAGGTGTCCAGCAGCCAGGCCGGAATGGGCAGCACCATCAGCGCCAGGATGGCGACCACCAGCAGCGGCGCCGACAGGCCCTGCAGGGCCGAGCCATGGGTGCCGGCCCATTGCCGCACGGACTGGAGCGGGGAGGGCGCGCTCATGGGTTATCCACCGCCCCGATGGCGGCCGTGGTGCCTGCGCCGCCGGCCTTGGGCTGGTGGTGCGGGTCGAGCTCGGGCGGCACATAGGGATCGGGCTGCGCATCCGGCATGCGCCCCTCGCCACGCAGTGCGGCCTTCAGGCGGTAGACATAGGCCAGCACCTGGGCCACGGCGGTGTACAGCTGGGCCGGAATGGGCTGCTCCAGCTCGGCATGCGCATACAGCGCACGCGCCAGCATGGGCGACTGCAACACCGGCACGCCATGCTGCTGCGCCAGCTCGCGGATCCTGAAGGCCAGCAAGTCCGTGCCCTTGGCGATCACTTGCGGCGCGCCCATGCTGGCCTCGTCGTACTTCAGCGCCACGGCGTAGTGCGTGGGGTTCATGACCACGAAGTCGGCCTTCGGGACTGCCGTGATGCTGGCGCGGTCGGCAATCTCGCGCGCGCGCTGGCGCTGCTTGCCCTTGAGCTGCGGGTTGCCGTCGGAATCCTTGTGTTCCTGCTTCACCTCCTCGTGGCTCATCTTCAGGCGCTGCTTGAAGAAAAAGGCCTGCAGCGGCACATCGACCACGGCAAACACGAACACCACCAGCAGCAGCAAGGCCATGCCCGAGACGATCCACTGCCCCGCATGGCCCAGCGACAGCGGCGAGGGCTGCAGCACCAGGGTGGCCATTTTCTCGATGCTGGTGCTCATGTAGCGCCAGGCGACAAAGCTCAGGATGCTCGTCATCAGCACCATCTTCGAGACATTGACCAGCTGCTGCTTGGAAAACAGGTTGGCAAAGCCCGACAGCGGGTTCAGCCGGTTGAACTGCGGCGTGATGGGCTTCCAGCTAAAGATCCAGCCGCCCGCGCCGATTGCGGCCAACAGCACCGCCGCGGTGGTCAGCAGCGCAAACGCCAGGCTGGCCAGCATGCCCACGCCGGCCATGGTCTGCAGGCGCTGCAGCATTTGGCCCGTGGCCTGCACGGCGGCGGCGTCAAACACCAGCTGCTGGCGCAGCGCGCGCTGCAGGTATTCCACGAAATAAGGCGCCAGCCCCAGCAGTGTCAGCGCGCCCATGCCGAGTATGGCCAGGTGCGACAGATCGCGCGAACGCGCGGCCTGGCCGTCGCTGCGCGCCTTTTGCAGCTTGCGCTCGGTTGCGGGGAGTTGTTTGTCTTGGCTGGAGCTCATGGTGGCATGACTGCTGGGTCATGCCATTGTCGGGAGCCGGGGCGCAAGCTAAAGCCCGAATAAGGGGGCCCGCCTGGCGTTATTCGGGGGCGTTGGGATATTGCTGGCGCGCGTGCACGATGTTGACGATTTCTATGCACCCGGCGGCCACGCGGTACAGCACGATGTAGTTGGGGTGGGCGACGATTTCGCGCAGGCCCGGGATGCGATCGCTGGAGCGGAACAGGTAGGGGTGCTCGGCAATGGGCACGATGGCCTGCGCAAGCCGGTTTTTCATGCGGCGCGCGGCAGGCGGATTTTCTTTAGCGATGTAGGCGACGATTTCTCGCAGATCGTCGCGGGCCGAAGCCAGCCAGATGATGGGCAGCATTCAGGTGTTCTGCCGCGCAGCGATGGCGTCGATGAGTGTCTCCAGCTCGGCCATTAGTTCATCATGCGGGATCGCCGGCCGCGGATCGGCCAGGCTGGCGGCGACCTTGGCCTGCAGCCAGGCCGTGTAGCTGGCCTCGTGCTCGGCGCTCTCGAACTCGGAAACCAAAGGGGAAAAAGCGGCGGTCATGGGCGCAGTCTAGTCCAAGCCTGGTTTGCCAGCCAGCCCTTCAAACCCCCATGCTGGCCAGCAAATCGCCCACCTGCGACTGATTCGTCACCACGTCGGGAGCGCCGGCGTCCCGCCGGCACAGACTTGCCTGATACCCCGCTGGGGTGGGGTCCGCAGCGCTTGGTTCTTTGTGCCGGCGAGACGCCGGCGCTCCCAGCTCCTCACGTCAGAGGTAGGTACATGGTAAGGCCCAGTTTGAAGGGCCAGGGATCAGAAGCCTAGGCTAGCCAGCAAATCGTCCACCTGCGACTGATCCGTCACCACGTCGGTTCTGGACTCGGCGTCCACCACCGGCCCCTGCAGCGGTTCGCTGCGTGCTGCCGGTGCAGGCGCCGGGGCCGCGCCCGCGGGCGCGGTCTGCAGCAGCAGCTGCACCAGCTGCTGCTCGATGGTGTTGGCCAGGTTCACCACGCGCGCAATCACCTGGCCCGTCAGGTCGTGAAAGTCCTGGGCCATCATGATCTCGGTCAGGTGCGTGTCGGCCTCCTGGGTCACGCGCTCCACGTCGGTCAGGAAGTTGTAGATCTCGCCCTTGGCCACGGCGGCCACCGGGTCGGCGACCAGCGAGGTGACCACGCGGCGCGTCTCGCTGGCGATGTAGTCGTGCTGGGCCTTGGCCTGTTCCACGCGGCCCAGCACCTTTTCAGCCGCCTCGCCCGTCAGGCGGGCAATGTAGGACAGGCGGCTTTGCGCGTCGGGCAACTCGCCCATGCTGCCGCGCAGCGGGTCGGCAAAGCCAAGCTCGTTCAGGGCCGTGTGCAACTGCCGCGTGAGCGTGCCGATCTTCTGGTGCACCTCTTCGGCGCCCGTGCCTGCCACCAGGCTCTTTTCCGCCACCTCCATGCTCACAACCCCATTTTCTTCAGGATCAGGCCCACTTTTTCTTCCAGCGTGGCCTTGGTGAAGGGCTTCACGATGTAGCCTGCGGCGCCGCCCTGGGCCGCGGCGACTATGTCTTCCTTGCGCGCCTCGGCCGTGACCATGAGCACCGGCAGATGCTTGAGCTTGTCGTCCTTCTTGATCTCGGCGAGCAGCTGAAAGCCGTTCATGTTGGGCATGTTGATGTCCGAGACCACGAAGTCGAACTGGCTGTTGCGCAGCTTGTTCAGCGCGGCCACGCCGTCCTCGGCCTCGTCGGCCTCGGTATAGCCGCTCTCCTTGAGCAGGTTGCGCACGATGCGGCGCATGGTGGAAAAGTCGTCAACGATCAAAAAGCGAAGGGCAGAGGACACGAAGGACCCTTTCGGTGCAGGTTAGGGGGTGATTGTCGTCAAAAAAATCAGTCATCAACAAATGGTTACTGATTTTTAGGGGATTCATTCGCATTGTCGGGCTTTTCGGCCCGGGCATCGCGCGCGGGTAATGCTGGGGTTTTCCTGCCCAGGAGCCGTTCCTCGGCCTCGTGCGTGAGCACGGTGATGGTGATGCGGCGGTTCACCGGGGCGCGCGGGGTCTCGGGCTCCAGCAGGTCGCTGGCCGCCAGGCCGACCACGCGGCCGAGCTTGGTGTCGGGCATGCCGGCGGCCACCAGCTCGCGGCGCGAGGCGTTGGCCCGGTCGGCCGACAGCTCCCAGTTGCTGTAGCCGCGCTCGCCGTTGCCATAGGGTGCAGCGTCGGTGTGGCCGGCCAGGCTGATGCGGTTTTCCACGCCCCCCAAGGCCGCGCCGATCTCGCGCAATATGTCGCGCATATAGGGTTTGACCAGCGCGCTGCCGCTGTCGAACATGGGCCGGTTCTGGTCGTCCACGATCTGTATCTGCAGCCCGTCGGGCGTCACGTCGATGCGGATCTGCGAGCGGTACTCGTTCAGGCGCGGGTTCTCGGTGATCATGGCGTCGATCTTGGACTGCAGTGCCTTGATGCGTTGCGCATCCACGCGCGCGCGCTCGGCGCGCACCGTGTCTATGCTGCGCGGGTTGGTGTTGGTGTCCGACTCCGAGCGCCGCACCTGGCCATGCACCTTGGCCAAATCGTTGCCGCCGCCGGGAATGATGCTGGAGCTGTTGCCGGCGCCGTCGCCGCCCTGCATCGCCACCTTCAGCGGCGAGGCAAAGTACGAGGCAATGCCCTGCAGCTCGCCCTTGGCCGTGGAGCCCAGCAGCCACATCAGCAAGAAGAAGGCCATCATGGCCGTCACGAAGTCGGCATAGGCAATCTTCCAGGCGCCGCCATGGGCGGCATGGCCGCCCTTCTTGATGCGCTTGATGATGATGGGTTGGAGCTTCTTCTCGGCCATGGCGCCTGACTCGCTTTACTTCTTGCCCTTGACGTGGTTCTCCAGCTCCGAAAAGCTGGGCCGGTCGCCCGAGAACAGCACCTTGCGGCCAAACTCGATCGCCGTCGCCGGGTTGTAGCCCTGCATGCTGGCCAGCAGCGTGGACTTGATGCAGGCAAACTCCTTGGCCGCGTCCTCGCTCTTTTGCTCCAGCAGGCCGGCCAGCGGCTCCACCACGCCATAGGCCAGCAAGATGCCCAGAAAGGTGCCCACCAGGGCCGAGCCGATCATGCCCCCCAGCACCGCCGGCGGCTGGCCCACCGAGCCCATGGTGTTCACCACGCCCAGCACCGC
>JAFEES010000238.1 GCA_018240995.1 Pseudomonadota bacterium
CCACCTTCACGGTGATCGCCGCCCTGCTGCCCATGGCCTTCGTCACCGGACTGATGGGGCCGTACATGGCGCCCATCCCCATCAACGCCAGCATGGGCATGCTGATCTCGCTGGCCGTGGCCTTCACCGTCACGCCCTGGCTGGCCCGGCTGTGGATGAAAAGCCATGGCGGCGCCGCGCAAGAGCACACCGGCCTGGCGGCCAAGCTGGCGCCGCTGTTCACGCGCATCTTCGGGCCGCTGCTCGATGAGCGGCGCGGGCGGCGCAACCGCACGCTGCTGGGCCTGGCCGTGGCCGGCCTGATCGCGCTGTCGGTGCTGCTGCCGGTGATCGGCTGGGTGCAGCTGAAGATGCTGCCGTTCGACAACAAATCCGAGTTCCAGGTCATCGTGGACATGCCCGCCGGCACGCCACCTGAAGCCACGGCCGCCGTGCTGCACGCGCTGGGCGCACACCTGGCCACCGTGCCCGAGGTGACCGACTACCAGGCCTACGCCGGTACGGCCGGGCCGATCAACTTCAACGGCCTGGTGCGCCAGTACGACCTGCGCGCTGGCGGCAACGTGGGCGACATCCAGGTCAACCTGCTGGACAAGCACCTGCGCAAGGAGCAAAGCCACGCCATCGCCATGCGCGTGCGCCCTGCCCTGCAGCAGATCGGCCAGCGCATGGGCGCCAACGTGAAGGTGGTGGAAGTGCCGCCGGGCCCGCCGGTGCTCTCCCCCATCGTTGCCGAAATCTACGGGCCCGATGCCGAAGGAAGGCGCAAAGTGGCTCGGGACGTGCGTGCCGCGCTACAAAAAACGCAGGGCATCGTGGACTTGGACGATTCCTCGATCGCCGACGCGCCGCGCACGCTGGTGCTGGTGGACAGGCGCAAGGCGGCGCTCATGGGCGTGCCGCAGGGATCAATAGTGACCGCCCTGCACGCGGGCCTGGCCGGCGAGAACGCCACCTGGCTGCGCGACGCCAGCAAATACCCCACGCCCGTGCTGCTGCAGCTGCCCGCCAACCAGCATGGCGACCTGGACGCGCTGCTGCAGCTGCCGGTGCGCACGGCCCAAGGCACGACCGTGGCGCTGCGCGAGCTCGTGCGCATCAGCGACAGCCTGCGCGAGCAGCCCATCTATCACAAGGACTTGCTGCCCGTGAATCTGGTGGTGGCCGACATGGCCGGCAAGGTGGATAGCCCGCTGTACGGCATGTTCGACGCACGTTCGGCGATTGGCCAGATCACCACGCCCGACGGTGGCCGGGTGGAGGAATACTTCATCCGCCAGCCGGCCGACCCCTACCGCGGCTACGCCCTCAAGTGGGACGGCGAATGGCAGATCACCTACGAGACCTTCCGCGACATGGGCGCGGCCTATGGCGTGGGCCTGATCCTGATCTACCTGCTGGTGGTGGCGCACTTTGGCTCCTACCTTACGCCGCTGATCATCATGGCGCCGATACCGCTCACCATCATCGGCGTCATGCCCGGCCACGCGCTGCTGGGCGCGCAGTACACGGCCACCAGCATGATCGGCATGATTGCGCTGGCCGGCATCATCGTGCGCAACTCCATCTTGCTGGTGGACTTCATACGGCTGCAGGTGCGCGCCGGCATGGAGCTCAAGCAGGCCATCGTGCAGTCGGCCATCACGCGCGCCCAGCCCATCATGCTCACCGGGCTGGCGGCCATGCTGGGGGCCTTCTTCATCCTGGACGACCCGATCTTCAACGGCCTGGCGATCTCGCTGATCTTCGGCATCGCCGTGTCCACCGTGCTCACGCTGGTGGTGATTCCCATCCTCTACTACATGGCCTACCGCAAGCATGTGGACGTGGTGCGCGGCCAGGGAGTGGCGCAATGACTATGAAACATATAGCTATTGGCGCTTTACTGGCGGTCATTTCAGCCGTAAACCATGCCAATGCCACGGATCTGCTGCAGGCCTGGCAGGCGGCCCAGACGAATGAGCGCGAACTGGCAGTGGCGCGCGCCGCGCATGCCAGCGCCGACCCGCAGCGCCGGCAGGCCGACGCCCTGTGGCGCCCCGGCGTGGGCGTGACGGCCGCCGCAGGCTGGGGCCGTGGCGAGAGCGCGATGCGCAACGCGCAGTTTTCCGCCCCCGGCCTTGGCACCAGCACCGGCGTGGCCTTCGGCACCTCGATCACCAGCGGCACGGCCACGCGCGTGGCGCTGCAGGCCAGCCAGCCGCTCTATAACCCCGAGCGGCGCGCCCAGCAGCAGCAGCTGAACCTGCAGGCCGACATGGGCGAGCTGCAATGGCAGGCCGCGCAGCAGGCCGCCATGCTGCGCACCAGCCAGCGCTATCTGGACCTGGCCGTGGCGCAGGAGGCGCTGCGCGTGGTGGGCAGCCAGCTGGACGCCGTGCAAAAGGCCGCTACCGAGGCGCAAGATCGCTATCAACTGGGTGCAGCCCCCATCACCGCCGTGCACGAGGCCCGCGCCCAGCAGGCGCAGCTGCTGGCCCAGCGCCTGGCCGCGCAGACCGATCTGGACATCAAGCGCCGCGCCCTCGCCGACGCCACCGGCCTGCCACAAGCCAGCCTGCAGCCACGCCTGCCCGCCAACCAGCCACCCCTGGGCACGCAGCAAGGACTGGAGGCACTGGCCCTGTGGCAGGAGCGCGCCGCGGCCAACAACCCCGGCCTGCGCCAGCTGCAGCTGGCCGCCGACATGGCCCGTGCCGAGGCCGACAAGCACCGCGCCGGCGCCGCGCCCAAGGTAGACCTGGTGGCACAGGCCGAGCAACAGCGCCTGTCGGGCCACGGCGACTATGGCAGCGGCGCCCTGAACCGGCAGACCAACGCCATGCTGGGCGTGCAGCTCACCGTGCCGCTGTACACCGGCGGCTGGCGCTCCGCCAAGGAAGAGGAAAGCCTGGCGAAATGGGACCAGGCCATGGCGCAGCTGGACGCCACGCGCGAGGAGGTGGCGCGCCAGGTGCATGCCACCTGGCAGGGCATTCAGGCTGGCGCGCTGCGCGTGCAGGCGCTGCAGGATGCCTTGACCGCCGTGCAGGCGCGCCAGGACGCCACGCGCACCGGCTACGAGGTCGGCCACCGCACCCTGCTCGACGTGCTGAACGCCGACAACGCCAGCGCCGCCACCGTGCTGGCCCTGGCGCAGGCGCGCAGCGACCTGCTGATCCACCGGCTGCAGCTGGCGCAGCTGGCCGGCCAGTTGGACGAAGCTGCTTTGAGCCAGGCCAACCAGGCCCTGGCGCCCTGATTTCTTTCCACCACCCGAGGAGACCACCATGGCCCATATCGTGATTCTTGGCGCTGGCACGGGCGGCATGCCCGCCGCCTACGAGCTGCGCGCCAAGCTGGACAAGGCGCATCGCATCACCGTGGTGAATGCGGTGGACTACTTTCAGTTCGTGCCCTCCAACCCCTGGGTGGCCGTGGGCTGGCGCGAGCGCAAGGAGACCACCCTGCCCATAGCGCCCAGCCTGGAGAAAAAAGGCATTGCCTTCATCGCCCAGCGCGTGGACAAGATAGACGCCGAGGGCAGCGCGCTGGAGCTGGCCAATGGCGAGCGCCTGGCCTATGACTACCTCGTCATCACCACCGGCCCAAAATTGGCGTTCGACGAAGTGCCCGGCGCCGGCCCCAGCGGCCACACGCAATCGATCTGTACCGTGGACCACGCCGAAAAAGCCTGGGCCGACTACCAGGCCTTCCTGCAAGAGCCCGGCCCGGCCGTCATCGGCGCCATGCCGGGGGCGTCCTGCTTCGGCCCGGCCTACGAATTCGCCTTCATCTTCAATCGCGACCTGCAAAAGCGCCGGCTGCGCCACAAGGTGCCGCTGACCTTCGTCACCAGCGAGCCCTACATCGGCCACATGGGCCTGGGCGGCGTGGGCGACTCGAAAAGCCTGCTGGAAAGCGAGCTGCGCGGCTTCGACATCAAGTGGATCACCAACGCCAAGACCACGCGCGTGGAGGCCGGCAAGATGTTCGTCACCGAGATGGACGAGGCCGGCCAACCCAAGAAGGAGCATGAGCTGCCCTTCAAGTTCAGCATGATGCTGCCCGCCTTCAAGGGCGTGGACGCGGTAGCCGCTGTGGACGGCCTGTGCAACCCGCGCGGCTTCGTGCTCATCGACGAGCACCAGCGCAGCAAGAAGTACCGCAACATCTTCTCGGCCGGGGTGTGCGTGGCGATTCCGCCGGTGGAGGCCACGCCCGTGCCCACGGGCGCACCCAAGACCGGCTACATGATCGAGACCATGGTCTCGGCCATCGTGCACAACATCGCCGCCGAACTGGCCGGCAAGCCCGAGCAGGCTACTGCCAAGGCGACCTGGAACGCCATCTGCCTGGCCGACATGGGCGACACCGGCGCGGCCTTCGTGGCCCTGCCGCAGATCCCGCCGCGCAACGTCAACTGGTTCAAGAAGGGCAAATGGGTGCACCTGGCCAAGGTCGGCTTCGAAAAATACTTCATGTACAAGATGAAGCACGGCACGGCCGAGCCGATCTACGAAAAGCATGTCCTCAAGGCCCTGGGCATAGAGCGGCTGGAAAAGATATTTACTCCTAA
>JAFEES010000239.1 GCA_018240995.1 Pseudomonadota bacterium
CAAGCTGCGCTGGCCGCTGATGTGCTTCGTGGCCGTGGCCTTCTGGAACATGCTGGGCGCCGGCGTCTTCGGCTTCATGATCAACACGCCCATCGCGCTGTACTTCATCCAGGGCCTGAACACCACGCCGGTGCACGCCCACGCGGCCCTGTTCGGTGTCTACGGCTTCCTGGCGCTGGGCTTCACGCTGCTGGTGCTGCGCTACGTGCGCCCCGAGATGCAGTTCAACGAACGCCTGATGAAGACCGGCTTTTGGTGGCTGAACGCCGGCCTGGTGCTGATGATCTCCACCAGCCTGCTGCCCATAGGCCTGTTCCAGTTCCACGCCAGCGTGGCCGAGGGCATGTGGTACGCCCGCGGCGAGGAATTCCTGCAGCAGCCCCTACTGCAGACCCTGCGCTGGGTGCGCACCTTCGGCGACCTGGTGTTCATCACCGGCGCTCTGTGTGTAACTTGGCAGGTGGTCAGCGGCGTGCTGTTCAGCCCACGCGCCCCGGCCACCCCGCGTGGCGGCGTGCTGGCGGGCGCCGCGCGCTAAGGGTAGACGCGCTGCGCGCCGCGAGCGCGCAGCGCAAAGTCTTCATACTATTTAATTAATAGCTGTTAGCACTTACAAATAAAGCGTTAACAGCCAAAATACTCCGCAAGCAAGGCAGCCTGGCACCTTGCTTTTTCAGCCGGCTTTATGCCGGCTTTTTTTCACCCTTGCCGGCTCTGGTGACGACCTGCGAGGCACCGCAAGTTTGTGCTGAATCAAACTACATATAGTGTTTGATTGGCAACATAAACACTATATCTAGTGTTCAAACCTTGCTGCCATGACATCTGCCACCCCCTGCGTCGCCACGCTGCCGCGCGACGTGATCCAAAGAAGCGGCGAACGCACCGCCTTCGACGCCGGCCGCATTGCCTCGGCCATAGAGCGCGCCGGCGGCGCCACGGGCGAATTTGACGCGGCCGAGGCGCGGCTGCTGGCGGCCCAGGTGAGCAAGGTGCTGATCCACCGTTTCCGTGGCGAGGCGCCGAGCATCGAGCAGATTCAGGATGTGGTGGAGCAGACGCTGATCGCCGCCAACCACCTGGCCACGGCGCGCGCCTACATTGCCTACCGGCAGCGCCACGCCCAGCTGCGCGCCGACCACCGGACGCTGGTGAACGTGGAAAGCTCGATCAACGAGTACCTCACGCGCGCCGACTGGCGCGTCAACGCCAACGCCAACCAGGGCTATTCGCTGGGCGGCCTGATCCTGAACGTGGCCGGCAAGGTCACGGCCAACTACTGGCTCTCACATGTCTACGCGCCCGAGATCGGCGAGGCGCACAGGAATGGCGACCTGCACATCCACGACCTGGACATGCTCAGCGGCTACTGCGCCGGCTGGTCGCTGCGCACGCTCTTGCACGAGGGGCTGAACGGCGTGCCCGGCAAGGTGGAGGCCGGCCCGCCGAAGCACATGAGCTCGGCCGTGGGGCAGATCGTGAACTTTCTGGGCACGCTGCAGAACGAATGGGCCGGCGCGCAGGCGTTCTCGTCGTTCGACACCTATATGGCGCCCTTCGTGCGCCAGGACGGCATGGATTACGCCGCCGTGCGCCAGTGCATCCAGGAGCTGGTCTACAACCTGAACGTGCCCTCGCGCTGGGGCACGCAGACGCCGTTTACCAACCTGACCTTCGACTGGACCTGCCCCGAGGACTTGCGCGCGCAGGTGCCGGTGATCGCCGGGGTGGAGTGCGCCTTCAGCTACGGCGAGCTGCAGGCCGAGATGGATCTGATCAACCGCGCCTACATCGACGTCATGACCACGGGCGACGCCCGGGGCCGGGTGTTCACCTTCCCCATCCCCACCTACAACATCACGCCCGACTTTCCCTGGGAGAGCGAGAACGCCGCCGCCCTCTTTGAGATGACGGCCAAGTACGGCCTGCCCTACTTTCAGAACTTCGTGAACTCGGAGCTCTCGCCCAACATGGTGCGCTCCATGTGCTGCCGCCTGCAGCTCGATCTGCGCGAGCTTTTGAAGCGCGGCAACGGCCTGTTCGGCAGCGCCGAGCAGACCGGCAGCCTGGGCGTGGTCACCGTCAACTGCGCGCGCCTGGGGTATCTGCACGCGGGCGACGAGGCCGGCCTGCTGGCGGCGCTCGACCGCCTGCTCGAATGGGCCAAGCAGAGCCTGGAGGTCAAGCGCAAGCTCATTCAGCGGCTGATGGATCAGGGCCTGTTCCCCTACACCAAGCGCTACCTGGGCACGCTGCGCAATCATTTCTCCACCCTGGGCGTGAACGGCATCAACGAGATGGTGCGCAACTTCACGCAGGACGCGCACGACATCACCAGCGCCTGGGGCCACGCCTTTGCGCTGCGCCTGTTGGATCATGTGCGCGCACGCATCGTCGCCTTTCAAGAAGAAACCGGCCACCTGTACAACCTGGAGGCCACGCCCGCCGAGGGCACGACCTACCGCTTTGCCAAGGAAGACAAGAAGCGCTGGCCCGCCATCTTGCAGGCCGGCAGCGAGGCCCAGCCCTACTACACCAACAGCTCGCAGCTGCCGGTGGGTTTTACCGACGACCCCTTCGAGGCGCTAGAGCGCCAGGAAGCCTTGCAGGCCAAATACACCGGCGGCACCGTGCTGCACCTGTACATGGGCGAGCGCATTTCCAGCGGCGCGGCCTGCCGCGAGCTGGTGAAACGCGCGCTATCGAACTTCCGCCTGCCCTACATCACCATTACGCCCACCTTCTCGATCTGCCCGACGCACGGCTACCTGGCGGGCGAGCACCGGTTCTGCCCGAGCTGCGACGCCGAGCGTTTGGCGGAAAAGCGCCGGCAGCTGCAGGCGGCGTGAACGGTTTTCCCCCTTCCCCCTTTGGGGGAAGGCTGGGATGGGGGCTCTCTGGCCGCCACGCTGGCGCCATACCAGAACCCAGACCGCTGCCCCCACCCCAGCCCTCCCCCGGAAGGGGAGGGAGAAATACCCCCGTTTCAACCACCCCCAAGGAGCCTTTATGACCGCCTTTTCCTCCCCCGAATCCACCGCCCTGGCCGCCGCCGACGTGCAGCTCACCGACGCCGAGCGCCAGCCCTGCGAGGTCTGGACGCGCGTCATGGGCTACCACCGCCCGGTGGCCAGCTTCAACGTCGGCAAGCAGGGCGAGCACGCCGAGCGCCAGTTCTTCGCAGAGCCATGACGCTACGCGTGGGCGGGCTGACGCGCCTGACCACCATAGACTTTCCCGGCCGCCTGGCGGCCGTGGTGTTCTGCCAGGGCTGCCCCTGGCGCTGCGGCTATTGCCACAACCCCGCCCTGCTGGACGCCAGCCAGCCGGGCGCCATGGCCTGGGACGAGGTGCTGGCCTTTCTGCAAACACGCCGCGGCCTGCTCGACGGCGTGGTGTTCTCGGGCGGCGAGCCGCTGGCGCAGTCGGCGCTGCCCCAGGCCTTGGCTGAAGTGCGGTCGCTGGGCTTTGCCACGGCGCTGCACACCGGCGGCATGTACCCGGATCGCCTGGCGGCCGTGCTGCCGCAGCTGGACTGGGTGGGCCTGGACATCAAGGGCCCGCTTGCGAACTACGACGCCATCACGCGCACCCCGGGCAGTGGCGCGCGCGCCTGGCAGTCGCTCAAGCTGCTGCTCGCCAGCGGCGTGGATCACGAGTGCCGCACCACCTGGCATGGCGGCCTGTTTGACACGGCGGCGCTGATCGCCCTGGCCGACGAGCTTGCCCGCCTGGGCGTGCGCCGGTGGGCGCTGCAGGAATGCAGCACGCCGGGCGGCCTGCCCTGGGCGCTGCAGCCCCCGCCCACGCACTGGCCGCTGCCCACGCGGCTGCGGCACGCCTGATTCCGGCACGACCAGAACCTGGGCGCGGGCCCGTTGCGTGTGCGCGTCAGGGCGCATGCCATACACATTTCGCATAACCCCGGCGAGAGCCTTGACTTATCATGCGCGGCCCGCACTGCCTGCGTGTCTCCCACTCCTACCGGCCTCCTCCCTCCCATGCCTGCCTTCATGAGCGCCCTAGCGCGCACCGCTGCCGCGGCCCTGCTGCTTGCCTGCTTCTCGCCCGCCACCAGCGCCCAGACCCAGTCGCTGAAAATCGGCCACATCACGCCGCCCACGCATGTCTGGCACAAACTCTCGGAAAAGATCGCCACCGACCTGGACAAGGCCTCGGGCGGGCAGATGAAGGCCGGCGTCAGCCCCCTGGCCAAGCTCGGCAACGAGGTGCAGATGATCCAGCTGATGCAGTCGGGCGCGCTGCAGCTGGGCGTATTCACCGTGGGCGCGCTGTCCAACCGCGAGGCCTCGCTGGCCGGCTGGTCGCTGCCCTATGTGTTCAAGGACGTGGCACACGCCAGCCGCGCCGCTTCCACGCCGGCGGCGCAGGAGATGCTGCAGCGCCTGGAGCCGCATGGCCTGATCGGCCTGGGCTATGCCTTTGCCGGCATGCGCCATGTGCTGTCGCTGCAGCCCGTGGCCAGCGCCCGGGATCTGGCGCACAAGAAGATCCGCTCCTTCCCCAGCCCGATCTACAACGACTG
>JAFEES010000023.1 GCA_018240995.1 Pseudomonadota bacterium
AGCAGCGGGTGCAGCACCTTGATGGGGGCCTTGAACATCTCCACGAACTCCAGCAGGCCCTGGTTGGCCAGGCACAGGCCGCCCGAGTAGCTGTAGGCGTCGGTATCGTCCTGGGCAAAGTTTTCCAGCTTGCGAATGTCCACCTTGCCCACCAGGCTGGAGATGTCCTGGTTGTTCTCGTCGCCCGGCTCGGTCTTGGCAATGGCCACCTGGCGCAGGATGCTGGGGTAGCGCTTGACGACGCGGAACTGGCGGATGTCGCCGCCGTATTCCTCCAGGCGCTTCACGGCCCAGGGCGAGAGCACATGCTGCAGGTAGCGCCTGGGGATGCCGAACTGCTCCTCCAGCACCGGCCCGTCCTCGGCCATGTCGAACAGGCCCAGCGGCGACTCGTTCACCGGCGAACCCTTGAGGGCGTAGAACGACACCTTCTGCATCAGGTATTTCAGGCGCTCGGCGATCGAGCTCTTGCCCCCGCCCACCGGGCCCAGCAGGTACAGGATCTGCTTGCGCTCCTCCAGCCCCTGGGCGGCATGGCGGAAAAAGCTCACCACCTGGTCGATGGCGTCCTCCATGCCGTAGAACTCGGCAAACGCCGGGTAACGGCGGATGATCTTGTTGGCAAACAGGCGCGACAGGCGCGGGTCGTTGCGGGTATCCACCATCTCGGGCTCGCCTATCGCCGCCAGCATGCGCTGGGCGGCGCTGCCGTAGACCATGGGGTCGCGCTGGCACAGGGCGAGGTATTCGTCTATCGACATCTCCTCCTCGCGCAGGCGCACGTAGCGAGTGGTCAAGTTGCTGATGGCGTCCATACGACCTCCTGTGGCGGCACCTGAAGTCGGACTCTGGCTGTGCCGCAAAGTTGCAAGGCATTCCCTACCCCATGCGGTCGTTGTAGCACCTTGCCCGGGCTTTGAACAGCTCACAAATCCCACGCTTGCGCGCCGCCGGCGCGGTCTGCATGAAAGCGTGGCCGCAGGCAGCAGCCGCGTTGCGCCCCTGGTGCGCCTACAGCGGTTGCGGCAGGCCCGGCACCCAGCGCACGGTGTGCTCCGACGCCGCGGCTGCCTCCTTTGCCGGCGCCACCAGATCGGCCACCGTCAGGCCGTCGAGCACCGCCAGGTAGGCGCGCGTGGCCGTGGACAGCACGCTTTGCAGCCGGCAGTGCTGGCTCATGCGGCATTGGTTCAGCTCGGCGTTGAAGCATTCGACCATGTCGAAATCGGTCTCCGTCATGCGCACCACGGCGCCCACGCTGATCTCCTGCGCCGGGCGCATCAGGCGCATGCCGCCGCCACGCCCGCGCGTGGTGTCCAGCAGGCCTTGCATGGCCAGCTGCTGCACGATTTTTGTCAGGTGGCTGCGCGATATGCCATGCGCGTCCGCCACCTCGCTGATGGTCACGGGCTGCTCACGCTCCTGGCAGGCGGCGCAATACATCAGCACGCGCAGCGCGTAATCCGTCCACTGGGTCAGTCGCATGGTGTCTCGGCGGTTCAAGGCAAAAGGTTCACATGAGGTTCATTTTAAAGAATAAAATATGCAGATTAAATGCATCTTTAGGAAGCCCGCATGAACGCCACTGCCGACGCCACCACCCTAGACCCCAGCCAGGCCATAGGCCAGATCGCCGTGCAGCTGCCCGGCGCCACGGCGGTGTTTCGCCGCTTGAAGCTGGATTTTTGCTGCGGCGGCCATGTCAGCCTGCGCCAGGCAGCCGGTGACAAGGGCCTGGATCTGCAGGCCGTGGTGGCCGAGCTGTCGGCCCTGCAACGCCCCAGCGAGCTGCCCGACCAGGGCACGCCCAGCGAACTGATCGAGCACATCATCGCGCGCTACCACGAGGTGCACCGCGCCCAGCTGCCCGAGTTGATCCGCATGGCGCGCCGCGTGGAGGCCGTGCACCGCGACAACCCCAACACCCCGCACGGCCTGGCCGATGCGCTGGAGGCCATGGAGCAGGAACTGCTCACGCACATGCACAAGGAAGAGGCCGTGCTGTTTCCCATGCTGCGCGCCGGCGGCAACAGCTTCGTGAGCCAGCCGATTGCCATGATGCGCCACGAGCACAACGACCACGGCGAGGCGCTGGAGCATCTGGCCGGGCTGACCAACGACATCACCCCGCCCATGGGCGCCTGCAACACCTGGCGCGCGCTCTACACCGGCCTGGCGCAGCTGCGTGAAGACCTCATCAGCCACATCCACCTGGAAAACAACGTCCTGTTCCCGCAGTTCGAACCGGCCCCAGCCCAGGCACCGCAGGACTGCGGCGGCGGTGGCTGCGGCTGCGCATGAGCCATTTGGACATGCCCACGCGCGAGGGCCTGACCGACCTGGTGCACGGCTTTTACGCCGATGTGCGCGCCGACGCGCAGCTGGGGCCCCTGTTCGACCGCGCCATTGGCGCGCACTGGGACGCGCACCTGGCGCGCATGGTGGAATTTTGGAGCACGGTGGCGCTGGGCACGCGCAGCTTCAAGGGCGATGTGTTCGGCAAGCATATGGCCGTGGACGGCGTGGAGCCCGCGCATTTCGCCATCTGGCTGCGCCTGTGGGCCCAGCACACCGAGCGCGTGTTCGCGCCCGCGGTGGCACGCGAGCTGCAGAGCGTGGCCCACGGCATCGCGCGCAACCTGTTTCGCGGCTATTTCGGCTGATGCAGGGCCGCACGCAGCGGCGCCAGCAGCGCGCGCAGCCCGTTGTGGTCGATCTCGTACATCAAGGCCAGCAGCTGGCCGATCTCACCGCGCGGGAAGCCCTCGCGCGCGAACCACTGCAGGTAGTTGGCGGGCAGGTCGGCAATCACCCGGCCCTGGTGCTTGCCAAACGGCATCTCGCGCGTGAGCAGCAGCTGCAGGCGCTGCGCATCGCAGCCGGCAATGTCCATCACAGCCCGCCATAGCGAAAGCTGATGCCGGTGAGCACGAAGCCCACCGACAGCAGCGTCACCGCCGCCACATGCCAGGCCATCAGCGGCAGCGTGCGCGCGCTCAAGGTGGGGATCACGCGCAGACGCGCATGGGCCGCTATCAGCGCGGTGGACGCCAGCAGGGCCAGCTTCAGCGCCACGGCGCGCTCCAGTCCCGTTTCGGGACGCAACCAGTGGCCCCAGTCGGGCACCAGCTGCAGCGCCATCCACAGGCCCGACGCCACCTGCAGCGCCAGCGCCGGCATGCCCAGTTTTTCGTAGCCCTGCTCGAAGTCCAGCAGCACCTGGGGGTTGCGCCGGCGCAGCGCGCGCGGCAGCACGGTGAGCGCCAGCACCAGGTGGCCGCCAGTCCAGACCGTGGCCGCCAGCAGGTGCAACGAAAAGATGTATGGGTACATGTCAGCCGTGCATCACCCGCAGCCCATGAAACCAGGACGCCACGGCCGCAACACTACCGTCATGCCCGCGCAGGCGGGAATCCAGAGAGCTTGGCGGGGGGCACTGGATCCCCGCCTTCGCGGGGATGACGATGGCAAGGGTAGGAATAAGGAAAAACAGTTTCATTTCACGCCCTGCGCGGCTGCAGCGGGTAGGCCGGGTCGGTATAGCCGGGGGTGGACGGGTGGCCGGGCGCGACCAGGCTGTCGACCAGCGCCTCGTCCTCGGGCGTGACCGTGTAATCCAGCGCCGGCAGGTAGTCCTGCCACTGCGCCAGCGTGCGCGGGCCGGCGATGACACTGCTCACGCCGCGGTGCGCCAGCACCCAGGCGGTGGCGAACTGCGCCAGCGTCACGCCGCGCTGCCCGGCATGTTGCATCAGGGTCTGTGCGATCGTGAGCGACTCCTGGCGGAACTCGGTCTGCGCCATGCGCCGGTCGCCGCGCCCGGCGCGCGAGTCCTGCTGCGGTGCCTGGCCGGGCAGGTATTTGCCGGTGAGCACGCCGCGCGCCACCGGGCTGTAGGGCGTCACGCCCAGGCCGAAATGCGCGCAGGCGGGCAGCAGCTCCACCTCGGGCATGCGGTTCAGCAGGTTGTAGTAGGGCTGGCAGACCACCGGGCCGGGCATGCCGATGCGGCGCGCGCCATGCACCAGCTCCGCAATGCGCCAGGCGCGGAAGTTGGACAGGCCCCAGTAGCGGATCTTGCCGGCGCGCAGCAGCGCCTCGACGGCGTACAGGGGCTCCTCCAGGTCGAAGTCCTCGTAGTCGCGGTGCAGGTAGAGGATGTCCACATGGTCGGTCTGCAGCCGCTCCAGGCTGGCCTCCACCTCGCGCAGCATCCAGCGGCGCGAATAGCGTCCCTCATTGGGCCGCTCCGACATCTTGTTGCCCAGCTTGGTGGCCAGCACCCAATCGTGGCGCTGGCCCTTGAGCAGCCGGCCCAGCATGGCCTCTGACGCGCCCTGGGTGTACACGTCGGCCGTGTCGATGTAGTTCACGCCGTGTTCGCGCGCGTGGGCGACGATGGCGGCGGCCTCGGCCTCGCCGGTCTGGTCGCCAAACATCATGGTGCCCAGGCACAGGATGGAGACCTGCAGCGGGCTCTTGCCCAGGTGGCGGTATTGCATGCGTGTGCCTTCTTTCGGATGGGGTTCAGTAATGCGGCGGCAGCTCGTCGCGCAGGCTGCGCACGGCCGCGCCGCCGCCCTCGGGCCGCTGCTGGCGCAGCTCATGCACGGCGCGCAGCAGCTCGTCTATCTGTTGCTGCTGGCGGTAGATGGTCAGGTTCAGCTGATCGAGCAAGTCCTCGGTGAAGGCGGCCTTGACCTCCAACGCCTCCAGCCGCTCCTGCATGCGTGCGCCCTCCATCGCCATCAGGCCTTGAGCGCCTGCGCCAGGCGCGCCACGCCCTCGCGGATCTTGTCCACACCGGCCGTGGCGAAAGACAGGCGCAGCGTGGCCGGGTCGGGGTTGGCGCAAAAGAAGGGCGCGCCCGGCACGAAGGCCACGCCCTGGTCTATGGCACGCTGGGCCAGCACATTGCCGTCGGCCAGCGCGCCGCCCGCGCCGGTGAGGCGCGCCCAGACGAACAGCCCGCCCTGCGGCTGCACGAAGTCCACGGCCGCGCCCAGCTCCTGGCGCAGCGCGTCGCCCATGGCCTGGGCGCGTTCGGCATACACGGCGCGCACATGGGCCAGCGTGGCCGGCATGCGGCCGGCCTTGAGGTACTGCGCCGCCGTGGCCTGGGCAAAGGTGCTGGTGTGCGCGTCGGAAAACTGCTTGCACATGACGGCGCGCGCCAGCAGCTCGGGCGGTGCGATCAGCCAGCCCACGCGCAGGCCGGGCGAGAGCACCTTGCTCATGCTGCCGCAATGCGCCAGCAGCTCGCGGCTGCCCGGCACCTGTGGCGACAGGGCCAGCAGGCTGGGCGGGGGCGCGTCGCCAAAGTACAGGTCGCCATAGGGGTCGTCCTCGACGACCAGCGTCTGGTACTTCACCGCCAGCTCCAGCACCCGGCGCCGGCGCTCCAGGCTCAGCAGGGCGCCGCTGGGGTTGCCGAAGGTGGGGATCAGGTAGACGAACTTGGGGCGGTGCTCGGCAATCAGGCGCTCCAGCGCCTCGGTCTGCACGCCGTCGCCGTCTATGGGCGCGCTGATCAGCTCAGCGCCATAGAGGCGAAAGCACTGGATGGTGGCGAGAAACGTGGGACCCTCGACGATGACCTTGTCGCCGGGGCTGATCATGGTCTTGCCCAGCAGATCCAGCGCCTGCTGGCTGCCGGTGGTGACGATGAGCTGATCGGGCGCGACCGCCTCGGCGCCCTTGGCGGCCATGAAGGCCGACAGCTGCTCGCGCAGCGGCTGGTAGCCCTCGGTGGCGCCGTACTGCAGGGCGGCGCCGGGCTCCTCCATCAGCGCGCGCTGGCTGGCCGCGCTTATGCCTTCCACGTCGAACATGGCGCTGTCGGGAAAGCCCCCGGCAAAGCTGATGATGCCGGGCTTGCCCAGCAGCTTGAAAAGCTCGCGGATGGCGGAGGTTTCTACGTTGTTCAGGCGGTCGGCAAATTGCATGGTGCAGGGCTCTTGAGGGGGCGCAATGGAAGACGCGAAGCCCGCATTGTCGCCAATCAGGCGCCCCCCTCAACCCAGCAGGGGACTGCGCACGCGCGCGTGGCCGCTGGCCTGGTCGTAGGCGTGGCCTATCTGCAGCACGGCCAGGTCGGCCTGCGCGGGGCCGATGATCTGCAACCCCGCCGGCAGGCCCTGGGCGCCAAAGCCGGCCGGCACGGCCAGCGCCGGCAGGCCGGCCATGGTGGCGTAGATCACCACCTCCATCCAGCGGTGGTAGCTGTCCATGTCCCGCCCGCCCACGCTGTGCGGCCAGTGCAAGTCAGCGTCAAACGGGAACACCTGGGCGGCGGGCAGCAGCAGAAAGTCGTAGGCCTCGAACAGGCGGCGCAGCGTCTCGTACCAGGCGCTGCGCACGCGCGCCGCGTCATACACCTGCATCGCCGACAGCGCGCGCCCACGCTCTATTTCCCATAGCGCCTCGGGCTTGAGCAGTGCGCGCTTTTCGGGGTTTTCATACAGGTCGCGATTCGCACCGGCGACGTTGAAGCTGCGCAGATCCAGCCAGGCGCGCCACAACCCTCCGTAGTCAAAGGCGGGCAGCACCTCGTCCACGCTGCAGCCCATGTCGCAAAAAAAGCGCAGCGCGGCGCGGCAGCAGTCGAGCAGGCCCGCATCGCAGGGCAGATGGCCACCCAGGTCGGCCAGCCAGCCTATGCGCGCGCCGCGCCAGTCGCGCGCCAGCGCGCCGCGCCAGTCGCGCGCCAGCGCGCCGCGCCAGTCCTGCGGCCCCTGGCAACGGTGCGTGAGCGGCAGGCGCGCATCGAAGCCCGCCTGCACCGACAGCAGCAGCGCCAGATCCGGGATATTGCGCGCCATGGGGCCGGTGACGCTGAACTGCTGGAAGAACACCTCCTCCGCCGGGCCATGCGGCACGCAGCCCACCGAGGTGCGCAGGCCATACACGTTGTTGAACGCCGCCGGCGTGCGCAGCGAACCCATCATGTCCGAGCCATCGGCCACGGGCAGCATGGACAGGGCCACGGCCACCGCCGCCCCGCCGCTGCTGCCGCCGGCCGAGCGCGTGGGGTCGAAGGCGTTGCGCGTGGTGCCATACACCGGGTTGTAGGTGTGGCCGCCCAGGCCAAATTCGGGCGAATTGCTGCGCGCGATGAACAGGCTGCCGCCGGCGCGCATGCGCTCGAAGACCACGCTGTCGGTCTGCGTGACCTGGCCGGCGAAGATGGGCGAGCCCCTGGTCGTGACCATGCCGGCCGCGGGCGCAATGTCCTTGGGCGCCTGCGGAAAGCCGTGCATCGGGCCCAGGCTTTCACCACGCGCCAGGCGCTCGTCCAGGGCGCGCGCCTGCCGGCGCATGGCGTCTCGATCGGCAAACGCCACCAGCGCGTTGACCCGCGGGTTGAGCCGGTCGATCTGCGCATAGCAGGCATCGAGCAGCTCCACGCAGGACAGCTCGCGCGCATGGATGGCGCGCGACAGCTCGGTGGCCGTGCACTCGACGATGGTTGGGGATGCGGCCATATGGACTCCTCATGTGCTGAACCTCTTGGCCCGACAATCATCGCCTTGTTGCCGCCGCCCTGCACATGAAAAAATCCGACATCGCCCCCTTCTTCGCCACCCTGAAGGCCGCCAACCCGCAGCCCAACACCGAGCTGGAATACACCACCGTGTTCGAGCTGCTGGCCGCCGTGCTGCTCTCGGCCCAGGCCACCGACGTGGGCGTGAACAAGGCCACGCGCCGGCTGTTCCCGGTGGCGGGCACGCCCCAGGCCATGCTGGATCTGGGGCTGGAAGGGCTGGAGGGCTACATCAAGACCATAGGCCTGTACCCCACAAAGGCACGCAACCTGCTTGCCACCTGCCGCATCCTGGTGGAGCAGCATGGCGGCCAGGTGCCGCGCACGCGCGAGGCGCTGGAGCAGCTACCCGGCGTGGGGCGCAAGACGGCCAACGTGGTGCTGAACGTGGCCTTCGGCCAGCCCACCATGGCGGTGGACACGCATATCTTTCGCGTCAGCAACCGCACCGGCCTGGCGCCGGGCAGGAACCCTATGGAGGTGGAACAGCGGCTGCTGCAACGCGTGCCGCAGGAATACCTGGTGGACGCACACCACTGGCTGATCCTGCTGGGCCGCTACGTCTGCCAGGCGCGCAAGCCGCGCTGCTGGGAATGCGCCGTGGCGCCCTATTGCGACTACCAACCCAAGACACCTGCGCCCTGAGCGTGCGCACCGACGCCGAAACAGTCACACCAGGAAACGCCGCGCCAGCAACACCCAGTAGGCCGCGCCCACGGCCAGGTTGCCGTCGTTGAAGTCATAGCCCGGGTTGTGCACCATGCAGGCGCCGGCGCTGTCGCCGTCGCCATTGCCTATCAGCAGGTAGCTGCCCGGGCATTGCTCCAGCATGTAGGCGAAGTCCTCGCTGCCCGTCAGCGCCGGGCCCTGTGGCGTGACGTTGTCGGCGCCCACCAGCTCCGTGCCCACGCGCCGCGCGAACTCGGTTTCCTCGCCGGTGTTGATGAGCACGGCGTAGCCGCGCCGGTACTCGATCTCGGCCGTGACGCCAAAGCTCTGCGCCTGGGCCTGGGTCAGCTCGGTGATGCGCTGGCGCAGCAGCTCGCGCACCTCGCGATCCAGCGCGCGCACGCTCAGCTCCAGCCGCGCGGTCTGCGGAATCACGTTGTTGGCGCTGCCGGCCTGTAGCACGCCCACGGTGACCACGGCCGTCTCCAGCGGATTGACATTGCGCGAGACCACCGTCTGCAGCGCCATCACCAGGCTGGCCGCGGCCACCACCGGGTCGGTGGCGCGGTGCGGCGCCGCGCCATGGCCGCCCTTGCCGTGCAGCGTGATGTAGACCTTGTCGGCCGAGGCCATCATCGCCCCGTCGCGAAACACCAGATGCCCCTGGGGCCAGCCCGGCATGTTGTGCATGGCGAAGATGGCGTCGCAGGGGTATTTGTCGAACAGGCCGTCGCGCAGCATGCGCACCGCGCCGCTGTCGTCGGTGCCGTATTCCTCGGCCGGCTGGAAGATCAGGTTCAGCGTGCCCGAGAACTCGGCGCCCGCCAGCACCTTGGCCGCGCACAGCAGCATGGCCGTGTGGCCGTCATGCCCGCAGGCGTGCATCACGCCATGGTTGCAGCTGGCATAGGCCAGGCCGGTGGCCTCGTGGATGGGCAGCGCGTCCATGTCGGCGCGCAGGCCCAGGCGCTTGCCGCCGTTGCCGCGGCGCAACTGGGCCACCAGGCCGGTGCCACCCAGGCCGCGCTCCACCTGGTAGCCCCAGGACTGCAGGCGCTGGGCCACCAGCTCGCTGGTGCGCTGCTCCTCGAAGGCCAGCTCGGGGTGGTGGTGGATGTCGCGGCGCAGGGCGATGAATTCGTCGGCATGGGGGCGCACGGCCTCGATGGCATCGGTCATGGTTTCACTCCAGATCATCAACAGGGAATCGTCAAGTCAGCGGCGCCTATTTCTGCAGAGCGCGCTCGCCACCGGTCTCGGGCAGCAGCCAGATACCGACCACGGTCACTACGCTGGTGGCCACCACATACCAGGCCGGCGCCGCCATGCTAGAAAGCGGCACTCAATTCGTCCAATGCATTGTTTTCATTTTTTCAAGTCGATAAACTCATGCAATGAACCTGCGCCACCTTGCCCACCTGCTGGCCGTGGCCGAGACCGGCTCCTTCAGCCGCGCGGCCGAGCAAAGCCATATCACCCAGTCGGCGCTGAGCCGCAGCATCCAGGCGCTGGAAGACGAGCTGGGCGCGCGCCTGATCGACCGCGTGGGCAAGCGCAACGAGCTCACGCCCTTTGGCCAGGAGGTGGTCCAGCGCGCGCGCCGCATGGTGCTGGACGCGGCCGAGCTGCGCCGTAGCGCCCAGTTCCTGCGCGAAGGCGCGATGGGCACCATACGCCTGGGCCTGGGCTCGGGGCCCAGCGCCCTGCTCAAGACGGCCTTCCTGCAGCACATGGCGCGCCAGCACCCGGGTGTAGAGGTCAACATCTCCTCCGGCGCCACCGAGCTGCAGGTGGCCCAGCTGCGCCAGCGCGAGTTCGACGCGCTGGTGGTGGACATGCGCCGCGTCGCGCCCGCGCCAGATCTGGTGATCGAGGAGCTGGGCGAAATGCGCGCCGGCTTCATCTGCCGCGCCGGCCACCCGCTGCTGCAATCGGGCCGGCCGGTGTCATTTACCGAACTGCGCCGCCACCCGCTGGCCAGCACTCCCTTGAGCGACGAGGCGGCCCGCACCCTGGTAGCGCACTACGGCCCCGAGGCGCACCCGCAGACCTGCATCAGCCTGCGCTGCGACGACATCGCCAGCCTGCTGGCGACGGTGCAGGCCAGCGACGCCGTCTTCATGGGCACGCTGAACACGGCACGCGCCGGCATGGCCGCGGGGCAGTTGGTGGAGCTGCCCATGGCGCCGCCCTTCACGGGCTGCGTGCGCTTTGCCTTCGTCACCCTGGCCGCGCGCACCGAGGCGCCGGCCATGGCGATCTTCCGCCGCTTCGTCGCCGAGCACCTGCGCGACTGATTCGCGACTGATTCGCGATTGATTCGCGATTGATTTTTTCGCAGTTCAGGCGCTGGGGCCGGCCACGCCGGCGGACTCGAAGCTGGCCATCTCGCGCAGCACGCGGCAGGCCGACTCGAGCAGCGGCCAGGCCAGCGCCGCGCCCGAGCCCTCGCCCAGGCGCAGGCCCAGCTCCAGCAACGGCTCGGCCCGCAGCGCATCCAGCATGCGCCCATGGCCGCGCTCGCCCGAGCGGTGGGCGAACACGCAGCGCTGCGGCACCTGCGGCGCCAGGCGCGCGGCCACCAGCACGGCGGCGCCGGTGATAAAGCCATCGACCACGATCACGCGTCGCTCGGCTGCCGCCTGCAGCACGGCGCCGGTGAGCGTGGCCACCTCGAAGCCGCCCAGGGCCGCCAGCGCCGCCAGCGGCTCGGTCGCGGCGGCGTTGGTATCCAGCGCCTGCTGCAGCACGGCGCGCTTGCGCGCGATGCCGGCCTCGTCCAGCCCGGTGCCCGCACCGACGCAGTCGGCCAGCGGCACGCCGGCCAGCCTTGAAAGCAGCAGCGAGGCCGCCGAGGTGTTGCCAATGCCCATTTCGCCCAGCAGCAGCACATTGCCCGGCAGGCCGCGCACGATGGCCATGCCGTTCGCCAGGGCCTGCCGGCATTGCTGCGCGCTCATGGCCGGGCCGCTGCTGGCGTCCTGCGTGCCGGCGGCGATGCGGCGGCTCACCAGACGCGGCGCGCCCGCCAGCGCCTCGCGCTCGGGAATCTGGCGCGCCACGCCGCAGTCGGCCACGGTAAGCGCCAGGCCATGCTGGCGCGCCAGCACGCTCACGGCGGCGCCGCCGGCCAGGAAGTTTTCCACCATCTGCCAGGTCACGTCGCTCGGGTAGGCCGACACGCCGCGCGCCGCCAGGCCATGGTCGGCCGCGCAGACCAGCATCTGCGGCGCGTGCAGCGCGGGCGCCTCGCTGCCCAGGATCAGGCCCAGGCGCAGCATCAGCGCCTCCAGCCGGCCGAGCGCACCCAGGGGCTTGGTCTTGTGGTCGATCACATGCTGCAGGCGCGCTGCCAGCGCGGCATCATGCAGGTCGTCGATAACGGGCAATTCAAAAGGAGTGGTCATGGCGGATGAGGACAAGAATGCCGTGCACGCGGCGGCACGGCAGGGTTTCACGAAAGAGGCGGCCGCCTATGCGCGCGGCCGGCCGGACTACCCGGCAGCGCTGGCGCAGTGGCTGAGCGGCACGTTGGAACTGGGCGCCGGCCGCCAGGTGGCCGACGTGGGTGCGGGCACGGGCAAGTTCAGCGCGCTGCTGGCGGCCACCGGCGCCGCCGTCGTGGCCGTGGAGCCGGTGGACGCCATGCGCGCGCAGATCGAGGCCCAGCGCTGGCCGGGCGTGCGCGCCGTGGCCGGCACGGCCCAGGCCCTGCCGCTGCCCGATGCGGCGCTGGACGCCGTGGTCTGCGCCCAGGCCTTCCACTGGTTTGCCTGCAGCGCGGCGCTGGACGAATTTGCGCGCGTGCTGCGCCCCGGTGGCCGGCTGGGCCTGGTGTGGAACGTGCGCGACGAGTCGGTGGACTGGGTGGCGGCGCTCACGGCCATCATCACCCCGTTCGAAGGCGACGCGCCGCGCTTTCACCGGGGCGACTGGCGCCAGCCCTTCCCGCACCCGGCCTTTGGCGCGCTGGCAGAAACCAGCCTGCCCCACGAGCATGTGGGCCCGCCGCAGCAGGTAATCGTGGATCGCTTCCTGTCGGTGAGCTTCATCGCCGCCCTGCCCGAGGCACGGCACGCACAGGTGCGCGCAGAAATCGAGGCGCTGGTCGCCACGCACCCGCAGCTGCGCGGGCGCGAGGTAGTGCGCTTTCCGTACACCACACGGGCCTTTGCCTGCCGGCGTCATTGATGCAAGGCGTCCAGCACGCCCAGGAGCTTGGTTTTGTGGTCGATCAAGACCCCCCGGCGCGCGCTCAGGGCAGCATTGTCAAGCAAGGGAAGCTCAGGGGTCATCGCCGTCATGTCGTTTATCTAAAAAGCATAGCTTCCGACGCTTACCACACAAGCGCTACAGCCCAAATTTGCTTGATTAGCAAGCTGTCTCAGACTCCTTTCGCCGCTAGGGGAAGGTTGGGATGGGTGCTGGGAGCGCCGGCATCCTGCCGGCATGAGCGCACAAGCGTCGTCGGCCCCCACCCCCGCCCTCCCCCAGAGGGGGAGGGAGTAACCGGCGCTATCTGAGATTCGTTGCTAATCATGCAAAAAGAATAGCATTTAACGATTTACCAACAAGCGCTAGAAGCCGATTTTCATCAGAGATCGAGATTCAGCGTCAGGCGCACGGCGCGGCCGTCGCCCTTGTACAGGAAGGCGCCCGAGCGGTACACGGCGGTGTAGTAGTCCTTGTCGGTCACGTTCAGCACGTTCAGGCGCAGGTCGGCATGCTTGTTGATGCGGTAGGTGGCGAACAGGTCGTACACGCTGAAGGGCGGCACGCGGTTGTTGCACACGCCATTGGTCATGTCGGCCCCGGTGTTGGGCTGGCCGCCGCAGCGGCTGCTCTCGTAGCGGGCGATCGCGCCCACGGCCAGGTCGCGCGTGAGCTGGTACTTGCCCTGCACGGCCAGCGTGCGGTCGGCAAAGTTGGCCAGCGGGCGACCCACCAAGGCAGGCGTGGCCGAGGCCAGGATCTTGGATTTCATGACCGCCAGGCCGGCCTGCATCTGCAGCTTGCTGGTCAGGTTGCCGGCCAGGCCCAGCTCGAAGCCGCGCACGCGGTTCTTGCCGCTGTTGAAGGTGCCGGCGGTGTTGTAGTCGGCGCCCTCCATGACGTCGCTCTTGGTGGACTGGAACATGGCCGCCGTGGCCAGCAGCTTGTCGTCCAGCAGGTTCCACTTGGTGCCCAGCTCGAAGCTTTGCGAGGTCACGGGCTTGGCGCCGGCGGCGCTGCCGTTGTAGACCACCAGGCCGCCGTAGCCGGCGCTGGTGCCGGTGTCGGGCTCGCCGCCGTTGATGTTCTGCGCCGTGCCATAGCTGGCGTAGACCATGCCCATGGCATTGAGCTTGTAGCTCAGGCCCAGGTGGCCGTTGACCAGGGTGTCGCTGAAGGCGTAGTCGCCCGTGGCGGCGCCGGTGAGGTTGTTGCGCGTGGGCATGGTGAGCCGGTAGTGGTCGGCGCGCAGGCCGCCGAACAACGTCCATTGGTCGGTCAGATCCACCGTGTCCATGGCCGCCAGCGATACGGTCTTCACGCGCCAGTCGCGTGTCCAGCCCTGGCGCGTATAGCTGCGCCCGGCCAGGTCGCCCAGGTTGGGCAACACGTTGCCGGCGGCGTCGGTGATGCAATAGCCGTTGTTCGGGCCGGCGCCGGCGGCGGTGCGGCAGTTGGGCGCGGCGCTGCTGGTGATGCCGTAGTTGCCCGACAGCACCTTGTGGTCGGTGTACTCGAAGCTGAAGATGAATTCGTGCTTCAGGCCGGCGATCTGCTGATCCCAGCGCAGGTTGTCCTGGTGGGCGAAGTACTTCACCTCCTGCCAGCCGGTGTGGCCGCCGTCAATTGCGGGGCGCTGGGCATTGGTGTTGAACGAGGCGCCGGTGGTGGCGTAGCTGTTGTCCGACTGGCCGTAGCGCGTCAGGCTGGTCAGGCGCAGGTTGGGTGCCAGGCGGTAGTTGATGCGCGCCGTCAGCGTGTCCACGTCGGACTGTATGAAGTCGTTGTTCTGCGCGTACACCGGCGGTATCGGGCTGGCGGGACGCCGGTTGGGCACCGCGCCCACCAGGAAGCTGCCCAGGTCGGGGCGCTTGTCCTTGCCGCGCATGCCGTAGTAGTCCAGCGTTACCGACAGGTCGGAGCTCAGCTCCCACAGGCCCGACAGCGCCAGGCCGTCGCGGCGGCGCTGCGCGGGGCTGCGGCCGGGCACGTCCTCGCCCGCGGTGAGCGCGTTGGCGCGCAGCGCGAACTTGTCGCCAAAGGCCTTGTTCATGTCCATGGTCAGGCGGTGGTGGCTGTCGGTGCCGACACCGGCCGACAGGCGCGTGAAGTCATAGTCCAGCGTGGCCTGCTTGGTGATGGCATTCACCGCACCGCCGGCCGAGCCGCGCCCGGCAAAGCTGGAGTTGGGGCCCTTGGTGATCTCCACCTGCTCGATGGCGAAGCTTTCGCGGATGGTGATGCCGGGGTCGCGCAGGCCGTCCACGAAGACGTCCGAGCGCGCCTCCTGGCCGCGGATGAGGAAGCGGTCGCCAAAGGCGTTGCCGTTCTCGCCCGTGCCCAGGGTGATGCCGGGTTGGGCCGCCAGGATCTGCTTGAGGTCGGTCTGGCCCGAGTCCTTGATGGCCTCGCTGGTCACCACCTCGATGGTCTGCGGAATCTCGGCCAGCGGGCGCGTGTAGCGCGTGTCGGCCGAGGTCTTGGCCTTGTAGGGCGCGCCCACCTCGGCGTTGGGGTTGGGGTCTATGGCCTGCTCCTGCACCGTCACGGCGGGCAGGGTGTGCACGGGCGCCGTGGCCGGCGCCTGCTGGGCCATGGCCGACAGCGGCAACAGGGCCACGGCGACGCCGTCGGCCAGGCGCAGGCTGCGCGGTTTTTTGAGAGAGGTCAAAGAGTTCATGTTAATCGTTGGTTCAGGGATGCTGGGCGGATTATTGTTGCGAATCAGTCGCATTTGTTGAAATGAATGCGAAAAATTTGCATTTCTGTTTTCGTGCGGTTTTTAATTGGGGTCAGATTCCAATTTTCCTATTTGGGGTCAGATTCCAATTAATTCCGGCTCCATAGCTTGCTAGTGGGGCGTAGGTAGCTCTTCTTTTTGATGTCGTCGGCCGGGATATGCGCCCGGCGGCGCACTCACTTTCTTTTGCTTCGCCAAAAGAAAGTAAGCAAAGAAAAGGCGACCCCAAGTCTGCGACCCCTTCGCTGCGCTACGGGGCAAACCTGGGTCGGGGCGCTTGCGGGGTGTGCCGCAGAACTCACTGCGCGCTGGCGCGCTTCGTTCAGACAACCGCGGCAAGTCAGACAACGAAGCATGGGCGCTGCGACGCCCATGCCACCCCGCAAGCGCCCCGCCCCAGGCGCAGCCACAGGGGGGTGAACAGCCCGACACGGGCCATCGCTGCGCTCGGCCCGGCAGAAGACGCGCCCCTCACAAGGCCGAGCGCAGCGATGGCCCGTGTCGTCCCCCCCTCCCTTCTGGCCGTGCCGAGAAGCGCAGGGCGTGGGGCGGCATGCGCGCCCCAGCGCGCATGCTTCGTGCTCTGACTTGCCGCGGTTGTTTGAGCGTAGCGCGCCAGCGCGTAGCGAGTTCTGCGGCACGCCCCGCGACCGAGCATCGCAGGTTGCCCGTA